>CALBXV010000468.1 GCA_937890045.1 uncultured archaeon | reverse complement strand
CTATAACCAAAAGTTTTTAATCCTGAATTAGATAAATTTGCAGTTATATTTTTCTTTATTCCAAATCCTAAACTTTTGTATGGATTAATTATTTCTTCTTTTAGTATCCATAGTTCATTGCTATGTGTTATTAAAGTATCAGTATGACCATAGTTATCTTTTCCAATCATTACATGCCAATCTTGTGGATCTCTATTATAATTTAGCATTATTTCTTTTTTCGTATCTTTTGCAGATTTTAATGTCATTATATGTAATATTCTAAATGCAAAATGTTTTTTAAGTTTTTATAAGTGTTAAAGATATGAAAAATCCCTATAATAATCTAGAAAAAAATCTCGGTGATCTATATAATTTTTATATTTATTATGATGGTGAATTTGTAAAAGGAAATGAAGCTAAGATTTCTATTTGGGATCATGGATTTTTATATGGAGATGGATTTTTTGAAGGAATCAGATTATATGGTGGTAACTTATTTAAATTACCTGAACATCTTAATCGACTTTATGACTCTGCTAACTGTATGGGAATTGAAATACCACTTAAGATGGAAGAAATACAAACTGCAATTATAGAAACTATTAAAAAAAATAAATTAAAAGACGGTCATATTAGACCAATTATTACAAGAGGTGTTGGAGGACCTGGCTTAGCTCCTAAACTATGTAGTAAACCATCAATTATAATAATGGCTTACCCATTACCACCTTTGTTAGGTACTAAACCCGCATCCTTAATCACATGTTCAATAACACGAAAGTCACCACATAGCGTTGATCCTCGTATTAAATCATTAAACTATTTAGATAATGTGCTAGCAAAAATGCAAGCGGCTAACGCTAATGTAGATGACGCAATAATGTTAGATCATAGTGGATATGTAGCTGAATGTTCTGGTGAAAATATTTTTCTTATTAAAAACAAGGTTGTAAAAACTCCTACGACTGTTGCATCACTTGGAGGTATAACTCGTGATACTGTTATTGATATAGCTAAAGATATGAATTATGAAGTACTAGAAACTAATCTTGTAGTTGGTGATTTATATACTGCTGATGAAGTATTTGTAACTGGTTCTGCAGCTGAACTTTGTCCTATTGGGATAATTGACGGTCGTAAAATTAGTAATGGTTCTCTAGGTAAAATTACCGAGCAAATCTCTAAGAAATATAAACATTTGATTTATAATAAACATCTTACCCCTGTTTACGATTAATATTATTATGAAAAATTTGATATCAGACCTTCCTCAACTTGTCCGCAAATTTGTATATGATCACTTTGTTGAATATTCAAGAGCGCCACACTTAGAAGAAATAATAACAAAATTTAAAATAACTAAGAAAAAACTGATTGAAACACTTGATACGCTTGAACAACACAGATCCCTTGTCAGGATAACTGGAACTCAACGTATACTAATGGTATGGCCATTTTCTAATATACCCACATCATATCAAACTAAACTCGAAGAAGGAAAAAGTTACTACGCTAATTGTGCTTGGGATTCCATAGGAATCCATGTTTTGTTAAAGCGACCAGTTAAAATTAAAGCATATTGTTTCCATTGTGCTGATCCCATTATCTTAACCTTAAAAAATGAACAAATTCTTGAGAAAACACCAAAAGACGTTCTTATACACTTTAGCAAACCCATAGCTAAATGGTATGATAACATAATTGATACATGCAGTAACAACATGAACTTCTTCAGCTCTCCAGAACATCTTAAAGAATGGAAAACTGAGAATTCTAGTAAGATAGGATACACAATAACATTCCCTCAAATTATTAACATGAGTAAATTATTTTACAAAAATCGTTTAAAAGTAGATTATGAACGTCCTAACATCAAAGAAATAACTACATTCTTCAAATCAATTGGATTAAAAGGAAATTTTTGGAATATACATCCAAAACATTAATTATTTTTGTTAAATTTTGATATAAATTAAAATCTTTATTTATTATGGATTACTCCAAGTTTTTTACCCACTTTCTCAAAGCTTTCTAAAGCAAAATCCAAATCTTCCATTGTGTGAACTGCACTAATAATTGTTCTTATTCTTGCTTTATCTCTTGCAACCAATGGATAAATTATTGGTAACGCCAAAATTCCACCTCTCATTAATTCTTCACTAAAACGTTGCGCCATATTACTATCATTTAACATTATAGGAGTTATTGGAGTCACACTTTTTCCTATATCAAATCCCATTTCATTTAAACCATTCTTAAAGTATTTTACGTTAGACCAAAGATTTTGAATTATTTGTGGTTCTTCATCAATAACTTCTAATGCTGCTATACAAGAAGCTAATGTAGCTGGAGGAATTGAAGCGCTTAAAAGAAATGTTCTTGCTTTGTTGTATATATATTCTGCTAAATCTTTATTTCCAGATACATAACCACCCATATTTCCAAAAGCTTTTGAAAATGTCCCTACTTCAATATCTACTTTACCTTCAAGATTGAAGTGACTTGCTAAACCTCTTCCATTTTTACCTAGTACTCCTTCACCATGCGCATCATCAATATAAATTGTAGCATCATGTTTTTCAGCCTCTTTGACTATTCCAGGCAGTGGTGCTATATCACCATCCATACTAAACACGCCATCTGAAATTATCAATTTTCGTTTATATTCTTTTGATTTTATTTCTTCCAGAACTTTAGCTAAATCATTTATATCTGCATGTTTAAAAACCATTTTATCGGCATTACTAAGTCTTACCCCATCTATTATGCTTCCATGGTTCAATTCATCACTTATTATTACATCTTCTTTACTTACAAGCTGTGGTATAGTTCCAGCATTAGCTGCAAATCCTGTTGGAAAATGTATCGCAGCCTCTGTTTTCTTGTATTCTGCTATTTTTTTATCCAATTCTTCATGGAGAGTCATATTTCCAGCTATTATTCTCACTGATCCTGAACCCACTCCAAATTTTTTTATAGCGTTAATTGCCGCATTTTTTAACTTTGGGTGATTCGTTAAACCTAAATAATTATTTGAACATAAAATAAGAGTTTTTTTTCCATTAACAACTGCCCTTGGAACAGACG
>CALBXV010000467.1 GCA_937890045.1 uncultured archaeon | reverse complement strand
TTTCATATTTTTCACATTCATTAATCCACTCTTTTTCTTGTTGTTCATTCATCTTATTTCCTTTACTTCAGTATGAGCTGAAATTGTTTTTTTGCCTAAATAAAAGTTATTATCTTCTGGTCTTGTATTTGGCGAACTTGTAATAATAACTATTGCATTTGTACTACAGTCTATTAAAACTCCCCTGGTCTCCCTCTCGGTTGTGAATAATGAACCTATTTTTAAATCTTTTAAATATTTATAGCCTTTTGCAGGCTTCCATTTAGGTTTATCTTTTAATGCTTTCTTTATAAGAGCTTGGGTTGTTTTTGTTTTCTTCTGTTTGGTTTTGGTCATTAGCTGCTTCTCTTTCTTTTTCTGTTAATTGATCTCTTATTTTTTTTAAATCTTTTTTAAGATTTTTATATGGCTTTTTCCATTCACTACCTTCTACACATGGAACAACAGTTGTTATTGACATATGTAAACTGTTTATAAGCAACTGAACTTCATTTTTTGTAAATTTTATTAAAGCTGTTCCTTCAATCATAATATGTATTCCTCTTTTACATAAGGTGTTCTTTTGTACTTATTTAATTTTTTCATAATAGATTTAGGAATGTACCATTGTGAACCTTCTCCATATTCACCTTTCTTACCTTGATTTTCGGCAGCTTTAATTCCAATTTTCAAGCTTATTGTCTTAACTGGGTCTGAAAATATGAATGATTTAACATTATGTTCTTTAGCGTATTTAAGTAATCTTATATCAAAACCTAAATTTTTATTTTGCCACAAGACTGCTTTGCTAAATGGAAACTCTCTTATTATTTCATTTTTAATGTGTTTACCGACAAATATCTTTTTGCCGTTTATTTCAGTGTATATTGCTTTCATAGTCTTCTCCTTGTAATTATAAAAAGGGCGACGGTATCTGAGGTATGAGGGAGAGAAATGAGGAAGAAGAAAAACCAAATAAGCCGTCGCCCTCATCTCAATTTAATATAGTTTGTATCATACAATCAATACCTTTTTTTTAATAAATTGTTTAACATCTTGATATTAATAGAGGCTGGAGCCATAGCATATGTCGCCAGCTACTTGCGTTATTGTTTAGGTATACCTTGATGGGACATACTGGCAATGCCCAGCCTCTATTATTATTTAGAACGGAACGTCTTCATCTAATTCGGTAGCATCTAATTGTTGACCTTCTTCCCAAAGAACAACATTAAATACTTTGAAAGTGTGTCTACGTTCTTGCTGTTCAACTGGAAGATGTTTAGTTTCAGATGTAACAAACTCCTGACGTTTAACAGTTACCATCACTGGTTTTCCAACCACATCATCTTCTTCAATTAGTACTAACTTCTTTACTTTGTTACCATCTAAGTCAGTTTCCTCACAATTTATTTCTAAATTATTCAGTAACTCAAAGTATCTTCTGTTTTTAGTACTAGCCGAACTATCTGTAAAGATAAAGAAACCATTATCTTGAAATTCCTTACCTTTTAGATGCTCACAAGTTGATACAGATTGTTCACCTTTTCCATTTGTTAATGGAACTCTTTGGTCATCATCATCTGTTACATACTTATATCCATCCATTTCCCATAGTGGTTGTGTGTATTTAGTAACTTCATCAGCCACTCTATACCGCATGTTAACTACTATAGCTTCACCAGCTCTTGTATGAACTTCTTTTGAACTGATACCTTTAATATGAGCTGGATATATTCCTTCTTCAATCGGTTTCCATACCTTAGAAGGGTCATAAGTAGCTTCTATTGTTTTAGGCATTATTATTCTCCTTTACTTTTGTTTAGAGTTTCTTGTTGTTGTGTATTTTTCTACCAGTTTATTATAGTCAGTAATGAAGGACTCCATTCTTTTACTTTTTGTAGTATCTTTACTACCACGAAAGTAAAGCTGTGGTTCTACCCACTTTCCATCAGCAGTTTTAATAAATCTACGTACTGTAGTTTTATTTTTACTAACTAATCCCTTATTTTGCATTTCTTCAAGGGCAGTTTTAGACAGAATCCCGCTTTTCTCTAATGATTCTGCATCTTTCACTGTTATTTTTCCCATTAGGTCATTCTCCTTTTTCTTCTATTGTGAAGGTATGAAACGACGGATTAACAGTAAGTTCTCTACTTTCTACTGTCTTAAAGACAAACATTGGTTTACCATTTAAGAGTTTTGTTCCTTTAAATTTAACGGTTCTAAACTCTTTACCGTCGTTCGTACCTATTGTGTAAATATTTCCTATTTTTAAAATACATTCATCATATGAAAGACTTGTTCTAATCATAATCCTGCCTCTCTTTTTAGTTTGGCTAGTGATGATTTATAATTTCCAATATGAATAACTTGATCATTTACAAGTTCTGCAATTTCAGAGTGTCTATCACTATCAACCTTTGCAGCTACTTCAATTATTTCATCTTTTTGTTCATCACTTAATTCAAAATCCTCAACTTGGTTCTTATAAACGTCATCACATATGTTTAAGTACATATTGAAGGCTTTCTTAATACAATCAGTATTAGCAGCCTTAACATCATTACCAACATCTACAAACTCATTTGTGCCACGTTTCTTTTGTATTCTGTGAGCGGCAGTCATATCACCTTCTCTCCAAATACCTTCATCGTACCATTTTAGTCTTCCATGAACCATAAAGGCTTCACTGCCTAATGTTTCAGTTTTAATTATTTTCCAACTCCAACCAGGATATTCTTTATCGACAACATCCCTCATATAACCATATTCAACATAATCCAATCCCATTTTCTTCTTAACATATGGATTTGGAGTAGTTTGGTTTGATACTGATTTATGTTTCTTTGTTATTGCTTTTCTTATTTGGTCTACAGCCTGTAATGATTGTTTATCATATATCATTAACTCATTGTTCTTTTCTTTTTTATTTGTCATTTGTTTCCTCATTATTTTTTATCTGCTAATGTGCTGGAACATATACTGTAAAATTGACAATATTTACATTCCCAATCACTGAAAGGTACACCTGGAATCCATCCGGGATCTAAATCGTGAGCAAAATCTTCTCCACAATCATTAAGTATCTCGTTTACTTCTGTCCAGTATTCAAGAGCTTTATCTACCCACTCAGGGTTAATTAATTGTTCTCTTATATGGCTTGTATTTTTATTATACCATAACAAATACATTTCTATTTTATCCGGTGCATACTTTTCTTCAATACCAAGAGCATAAGTACCTAATTGCAATTTATAATTATTAGATGAATTAGGTTTTCTATTTTCTTTTCTACCAAACATTGTTGTCCATTTATAAGCAGCAGCGGTTTTAACATCATATAATGTAAATTTAGTTTTATTATCATGCCAGTAAGTACTTTCTCCTAAATCAAATGTACCTACTACATTAAGCTCTTTTATCTCTACTGGTTCTTCAACATATATTTTACCTATGTTTTTATCTGTCATTGTAGAGTTGTTAGAGTTTAATCCAACATGTAATTCCATTGCATCAGCTATGTCACTATGAACAACAGTTCCTAATCTTAAAATTCTATATGACCTGTTATCTTTTTTATCTTGTGGATAATCATAATAACTGTACATTTGTTTTCTTAAACATGAGCCTGCAGCAGAAGCATGAAATAGCTTTTTTGTCTTCTCACGTTTGTTTTCCAAATGAACTAAGTAATCATGATAAATTGATTCTATATTCATGTTTTTCTTCCCTTAAATCGATCTAAATTTAATAATATCTTGACTTAGAGTCAATTACTATTTTAATTAACATATCTTAAATCCGCCTGATTGTTCACAAAATCTTTCAAATCTAATTATGTTTTCTATTTCAAATGGATAAGATAATTTCCAATTATACTTTTTTCCAATTGGAATCCCTGCTTCTTTTGTATATTCTGTATTACAAGCGTTGCAGGGGCCTTGAACAATGCTATCATTTCTATGTCCACTTCCATCGCATATACCACAATCTTCAAGTGGTAATGATTCTAAATGTACATGATATGCAATTGCATGCTCAACAACACTTCCATCTTTAATTAATGTTCTTAATCTTGATGCTATTCTTTTAGATTTAGTTTTACTTATTCTGTGTCCGTCATTATAAGAACCAGATTCTATGTCTTTGTCTGTAAGTATATTTTCACATTCAATACATATATATTCCCATAATGGTCTCCACCACCATACGTTATTCCTGAAATATAGTCCAGGATTTTCATCATCGTATTTATTTTTAAACTTAAAATATTCATCTTTGTCTGATTCTGTCATATCATCCCATTTAACCCATCCGTCTTCATCTCTAAACTTGAGTAAAATTGGTGGTTCATTTGTGTTTTTCTGTGGTTTTAATCCGTAGAGGTCAAATCCCATGGTGTTGTCTCCTTTTTCTCTTGAAATTTAGTTTTTAATGTGTCATAGTTCTCAATTATAGCTAAATATTTATCTTTATTTAATCCACTAGATAATCTGGCCATTGGATCGAACATATTCCATCCTCCATATCTTCTAACTTCTTCATAGGCTTCAAAGTTACTTTTTGTTATTTTCATTGTTTCTCCTTTTGCAATATACTTTATCATCTTCAATAATGAACCTACGCACATCTAACTCTTGATATAATTCACAAAGTGCATTATCCAGTCCATAATTTGTATGATTATTAATTACATTTATCCATCTATCATTCTTTTTTATGAGTATTAATTCCATATCCTTCATAATTAACTCATTTTATGTATCCACTGATGATATAGTTCTAATCCACCTTTAAATATAGGAGCATTTGAACCCACATCATCAACTTCAACAACTATTTTATCTTTTTCACTGTCATATGTTATGACATATATATAAGCCTCTCCTATGTCTCTCGTTCCTGCTTGGTGAATGTAGATACTTCCTGCTCCCTCTTTAAAATGCGCTATTAACTGAGCAGCTAAACAACTCATACCGTTTGCTATTTTTCTTTCATCATTCAGACCTATGCCGTTAACTATATAAAATTTATCCAAAAAGTTATACAATTCAAGGCCATGTCCTCTTGGGTATCCATCATGTTGTCTATATATAACACATATTTCTTCCATAAGATCATCATCATTAATTACTGTTAAACATCGTGTTCCCATTATTTACTCCTTTGTTAATACTAACCGACAAGTGTCCATTATAACAACTGTATCACGATCTCTATCAACAACGCTAACCACCTTATCTGGGTATTTTGTTAATATTTCTTTTATGTGAAGGCTGTTTAATTTATATGAACCGTCAGGAATGTTCTTTACACTTATTTCTTTCACTGTTTACTCCTTGTTAAACTTGGTTTTGTCTCTTGATTTATAGTTATATACTTTCTCGAGCTGATCTAAATGCTGTTTCATATCAGGACACCTTCTTACTCTACCTGCCATAAACTCTAATTTTGTCATCATTCTTTTATGATCATAGTCATCATGTGAAAATACTTCTATGAATGCTTCAAGAAACCGAGCGTGTTTGCTAAAATTAATATATTCTCCCATTTCATCAACTGCAGTAGCAAAATTATTTGCAAATGTCCAATTTCTTGTTATTTCAAGCTCACCAGCTTTTAATTTACTTGATACATATCGACCTCTACTACCACATAGTATTATAAGAGTTGATGAAGCTGGAAATCCATTTTTATGCATATATCCATTAAATGCTTTATATTCACTAATACCTGCTGTTGCATAATGGTGTAAAAAATCCTGTAACTTCCATGAATCTTGTAAATTAGCAGCTATTGGAATATCATCAAGAGTTATGTTATCATTTATTTGATAATATATTTCAACACCTTCAAGTTTACATGAAATAAATCTATGTTGACCATCAACAATAGGATATTTCTTACCATTAGTGTTATATCTCTTTATACCAATTTTCTTACTGTTAACAATTATTTGATATGATTCCATTAAGCTTTTAACTTTAATTGCTTTTCGCATCCTATCAATTTTAGCCCAATCAATAGGCCTGTTTGACTCAATTAATTCAAACATATCATATTTATTTGTATTTTTAATTTCTAACATTATTATCTCCTTCTATTAAA
>CALBXV010000466.1 GCA_937890045.1 uncultured archaeon | reverse complement strand
TTTCTTTAAATTGATTATCTACATAATATGAAAGTACATCTCCCACATATGATGCCATTTCAACAAACATCATTCCAATAGAACTATCACTAAAATCTGTATAAGTAGTTGGAAAATATGTTTTAGCATGCTCTACAAGACTTTCTCTAAATTGTGAAAAATCTTTATTTAAATACTTAACTTCTCTTTTTACGTCTTTTTTTATATTTGTTGATTCACCCATTTTTTATCCTATATGTTATAGTAACGTTGATGTTACACCACCGGCGGAATCTTCAGCGCCCCCATCTGGAGTTACTGTAAATTCTAAGTTAGCTGGATCCGAAAAATCTGCTTGGAAATCTATTTTTACTACTACTGCTCCATCATGATTATCTTTTGGTTCTACGACTAAACTATTAACAATTACCCCTGGCATATACTTCTCTACAGCCTGATTAATAGTATCATTTATCGCAGCTTCCAACTCTGAATCTCCAACTTGATATTCAAATAGTATTCCATGTAAATTAGTACCAAAATCCTGATCCATATCTTTTTCACCTTTTTGAGTAAGTAAAAGATTTCGTAAATTGTTTTTAACAGTTGTGCCATATTCCATAATTTGTCCAAATGTTTTAGTATCTGTTCCAAACGTTAATGGGTATGACATTCCAAACGGAATACCAAGTGCTGAATATTTTACTACGTTTGCCATTATTTACCTTTATCCATTGCTTTCATTAAATCAGAATAATCTCTTGTAAGTGCGTTAACAACTCCATCACCTACTTGGTCTGGAGTAACACCCTTTTCTGCTAAAGTTTGTGCTGCAACTCTATCTCTTTTTAGTTCAGGAGAAGCCATTTCTCCATATCCTAATACCTCTGACATATCTCCTGTAGTATAGGCTTTACCGCCCATAGTTGGATATTCTTCAGTTTCTCCCTTAAACCCAACGGTTTCATTTAAAACTTTATTTAATGTAGAGTTATCAGTATAGTTAACTGTTTCTCGTTTTACTGGCTTTGTTGCTACCATACGAGAAGGTTTTACCTGTTCCTTTATAAATATTTCGTTAACTTGCTTTTTAACCTCTTCTACTACCATTTTTCTAATAATAGTTCTTAGTTGTTTTACTTTCATAACATTACCTCTTATTGTTAAGTAATTTGAAACGCATTATATACTGTACCTGGGGTAGTACCTGCTATTGCTTTTTTCATTGCTTCTTCCTCTTCAGGAGTTAATTCTTCACCATTCCTCTGTTTTTCTTCAATACCTTTTAATAATTGTTCTTCATAATAACGTTGATTATTATATTCTACTGTATCAGTACCTTCACCTAAATTCATTGATGAATTTGTAACATTTTCTTTTCCTTGAGAAAGGAGTTGGCTAGCTACTCCACCAAGCACTGCCGCTCCTACAATATCTCCCCAACCTGCTCCTAATTTTTTTCCACCCGATGCTTGTTCTTTTGCAGCAGCTACTTCATGCGCTCCTAAACGTTCTTGATATCTTGGTATAATCTTATTATATGGAGCATCTGCTATATATGGATCTTCTTGTGCCCACGGGTCTAATTTTGATAATATTTCTTGTCTATAAGCATCATCTCCCTTATTTATTTCATCAATTAATGTTTCTAAAGCTTCTCCATATAATTTTAAATCTTCTTTTATATATTTTTTCTGAGTACCTGCAACTCTTTTTATATACTCTACTTCTAACTTTTGTTCTGCAATAAACGCTCTAACTTTACCTGCTATTACTCCTGGTGCAAGAACTGGATTAGCCAGTTGGATGTTATCTTGCAGTTTTAAACTTATATTAATTCCATCAAGAAATTTTACCATTTTATCATATAATGATACTCCATCTTTAGATTTTTCATATTTTTCTTTTTTCTCTGTTATGTTAGCCCATGCTTCTTTAGCCGCTTTTATCTTCTCACGATTTTCATCGGATTGATAAATAGCTTCTAAATTTTTATCTCTTACCTCTAGTTTTTTACGATATACATCAGAAGTTTCTTCATTAATTTCTTTTTGCATTCTTTTACTAATTAGTTTAATTAGATATACAATTGGATTTTTACTTGCCATAATTAACTCGTATAATTTCTTTTAGATAATGTATCAGATAAAAAAGGTAATACTAATAAATCAATTTGATCTTTAAATGAATTTGCTGCTAACTCAAGTTCTATAATTTTATTATTTGGATTAGGTGCAGTTACATCTCCTAATCTTGTTGCAAATGTTTTAAGTGATACTAAAAGAATTTTAAATACTTCCATAAAAACATCACCTTTTATTATTGCTTGACTTGCCGTTCTATCTCCCAAATTTATTATGGGAGCCTCAAGATTTATTCTCCTTCTAGCAGTCATATTTACATTTTGACTTGCCATTAAATGTACATCATTAAGTCTTGCATTCAAAGTAACATTATCAGAGTTTACAATAACTTGTGCCCCACTAAAAGCTTTTCTATTAGATAATAGTTGTCCAGGTGTTGTTTTTGAAATTAATGTATGCGCTAAATCAACCGTTTCATTTTCTGTTAAATAAATAGAACTTGCATCAGAATTAATATTCTGTTCAATAACTGCTTTAGGATCAGCAAGTACCCTATCGAATTCACGCCCCTGTGGTATATATAATTGTCCTGTAGAAAGTTTTATATTAGATGAAAAATCCAAATTTTTTTGGTCACTACTAAATCTAATTACATTTCCAAACCTACCTTGTAATAAAGTATCTCCAGGATTTAATTTTACATTTTGAATTTGTATAGGTGCAAATATGTTTTGTGAATCATAACTCTTTTTAATAGATTCTGGAGGCGGTGTAGTTGGATTTCCAAAACTTTCTTCTCCCTCATTATAATAATCTAATTGTACTTGATCATCTTCTTCAAGGAGTATTTCAGAATCTCCAGCATCTCTAGAATTTAAATTTGGATTCTGTAACCTATTTACAACATCAATATAATATGGTTCATCTAAATAATTTACACATAATACGGTTTCACCTTCTAATGGCATAGCTCTAGTAGAAGTATTCAATGGAAATCTCCAGGGAAGATTTTCTTCTTTTGT
>CALBXV010000465.1 GCA_937890045.1 uncultured archaeon | reverse complement strand
CAACTTGAGCGGCAGTTGCTTTAGTCTGTGAACCTGTTGTAGTTTCTGCATTACCGCCTGTGACAGTAATAGCCCCTGATATAGTTGCACCAGTAGCTGTTAGTGCTCCAGTCTTTGAAACACGAAACGGTGCTGAGGCTGCACTTGTATGTCCAGCCCATATTCTATATGTACTATCAATAGAACTTAGTTTAATTATGTCAGAACTGGTACCTAGTGTAAGAGTACCAGCAGATGATAGTTCTGTATTGTTCTTTGAAATTGTGGTATTGCCTAATGTCCACCCCGCTATCTCACCAGACTGTGAGAAGAGATGTCCCTTTAGGTTCACGTCATTTGTATATAATCCAAACTTTGTCTCATCATCTAGATTTGCGTCTGCATCAGTAATCCCCTTGAGCTGTCCTAGCCTTGCCTTGATCTTGTCCGTAGCAGTCCAAGTAGCCCAACTACTCACATTATCAAATATCTCTATAAATGGTGCATTGGTCATATCTGCTGTAAGTAAAACTCCACCCTGCCTGGAAGTATTAGTAGTATTACCAATCCTTACAAAGTCATCACCCTTTACAACAGTAGCAGTGTCACCTGGTAAATCTCCATCTCTTACAACCGTGATGGTTGCACCGTTTACATCAGTTACCCTTCTAACAATTCTCTTGACAACCGTGGTACTATTAAGATTTACCCTCTGACACATAACAATATCATTAACCGCAAAGGGGCACACACCATGATCTGATGGGTCATCAAAAGTAATAGTAGTAGAGGTAGCTGAATCAGCCTTAGCTGCTGATGCAATAATCACGGTACCATTCGTGGCTCTTAACTGTTGAATAAGCATCTCAAATACGTGAAGGGTACCACGTACAGTCATACTATCTACTTCAAGATTATATTCATTATCTACATGTCTCAGTCTCCATCCATTTCCAGTGAAACCCTGAGTAAACTCTCCAGTACCCATACTCTTCTTCTCTTTGATTTCAACATTCCTAGCAGGAGCCATTCTAATATCATGTTTAGATGTTAGGTTCTCTGTCTGTAACCCATTCTTAGTAAGAGGGGATATGTCTTCTTGATATACAGCAGATGAGTGCCACTTACCACTGTGTTTTACAAAGTGATACAGACCTCTATCAGGTATATAAGCAAATCTCTTGTCACCATCTGAACCTTCAGAAGATGATGGTGCTCCCCTAGTTATCTCAGTAACTGGGTCTGTAATGTGATATAACGCTCTATCGTTTGACGGCATTATCCACTCGTGTCAGCAGCTTGAACAAATACAATAGCATTAACAATAGGCTTAGGTCTATATATAATAGATATGTCATTAATAGCAAACCCAGATGGAATCGTAGAGCTCCCAGCATAATCAAACTGGAATTGTAATGAAAACACTTTCTTGCAGCTTAAGTCAGCAGTAGGAATAAGCTCAGCAGTTATCCATCCAGTTGAATTATTTAATGAACTCTGATAGTAATTGCTACTCCCACCAGATTGGGGAGTCCCATTCGCATTAGTTGTGGCAACAAAAGTACCAGGTGTTGAAGTAAAGTCTTCTTTACCATTAACCTTATATCTCACACGTACATTAGATTGACCACTATTAGTTCCAGTCTTATATGTTAGAAGAACCTTACTAACTCTCTTTGTTATACCAGGCTCACCAAAATCAAGGTCCTTAGTAAGATATTTAAACTGAGTACTATCAGTCTTAACACTCCATTTCTTTAATACCCCAGTGCGACCCCATACTACATTACCATCCCAATCTACAACCATATTAGTTATATCAGCTCCAGATGTAATACGAGATGTACCCCTAGTCCATCCAGTGGTTACAAAGTTATATAAATAATTTTCATCAGGAGCATCAGCATCATCTATTACTAATAACTGCCTGCGACTAGGTATATATTGTATCATAGGAACACTACCAATAAATGATTCCCAATTAGATGGACTAATCTTAAATAAACCACCTTCTTCTATAAGATTCTTAACCTGCTTACCATCATACAGAAAACAACCATACTTATTTACCCATGCAATACCAAAGTCAGTCTTACATACAGAAGAAGGGTGTGATATTCCCTTATATCTATATGTATCTTCTAGGAACTCAGCATCCCTAGATATATTTATTATGTAAAGAGAGTTCTCCTTAAACTGTAGTATCCTATCAGCATAATTCTCAAGAGCAACAATATTATCGCCATCTCTTATAGCAACATCTACTCTTCTACTGAGAGGAAAGATGTCAAACTTATTAGGTACACACTTTAACATTGTGTCAGGCATATTTAGAACTTCACCATCAGATTTTTTAACACTTACATTCCCAATATAGACAGACCTACCAGCCACAGTAGCCGTCTTATATTTCGCATTAAGAGATTCTTCTTCATGGTCATACCCACTCATAGACCTAAAAGTATCAACAATATGAGGAGTAAGTAAATCAACTCTTGGTATTACAAATATATGTTGTGGATATGTAGCATGAGTAACATTGTCCCACTGTACAGAATACTTTTCACCAGTTAAAAAACTTTTAATAGTACCTTTAATAAAATTACACTCAGCCTGGGGGTGCCACTCTTTCTCATCCTCAGTTTTCATGTAAACCCTACACCCAGTAATCCTGGGATTAAACTTTGTAACACTAGATGAATTTTGATATTTAACAAATACACTCAAGTAAGGAGCATCAGTCTCTCCTGTTCTAGTATGTGTAGTAAGAGTAGCCTTTGTGCCATGGACAGCCATAGTAATAGGACTCTCTTGTTGAGTAGGACCAAAATCATCATATAGAAATGATGTCCCAATCTGCCATGTCTTATCCCAACCATAAGCACCAACTGACCCATCAGGAGAAGGGGTATTACCTGTGTCTTGAAAGTATCTCAATCCAACATTTACTACATCTCCTACATTATTCATCCAGTTATGAGATGCCCAAGTATCAAGATTAGCTTGCTCTGCATTAACCTGTAATATTTCTATACCATACTCAGGGATAGCGATACTAGCTATACCATCACCTAGATCATCCTCATCATGAGACAACGTCACCTTGAAGGTACCATTTTCATAAACAGTCTTTTTAAAATTGATAGCCACATCCATCTTGCCAGCATCAGTAACCATCCCAATCGATCCTTGCCTTGTAATAATAGAAGAACCCTGACTAGTACCATTAGAATCTAAAGTATCTATCTTAAGCGTAAACTTGAATGCTGTGTCATCAGCCTGTGCAAATATAGTATCCTCTCCACCATCAGGAGCATCAAAAATAAGGTCTTTAATATTAACAGTTACGTTTACTGCTGTGCATGTACCATTACCACTCGATACACCCCAAGCATCAAGTATATCATCAGAATCAATAGTTTCCGTGGCTCCCGATCCAGTAGCAGATGTAATAGCACTTGGCTCTATATAATCTCCTTCGTCACCAGCCTTCTGCAACTGCATATACTCAGCAGCTGAGAATTGTACTTCCTTTGGTGGAGCAGGCCTAGA
>CALBXV010000464.1 GCA_937890045.1 uncultured archaeon | reverse complement strand
TGGAGTTGCTGAGCCACTTCGTTTTTATTCCATAAGATACTTTCTTGTTTGTTACGATATTTTTTTTCATCTAGTTTTCCTGATACTTTATTGTTCAACGGGTGTACTCATGAGGAGGCCGATCACCCCTTGATGTACGGTTAATAGGGCGTTAGTGGGGTGTACATGAACCAGCCCCTTGCGTTCGTTGCCAACCCATGGCCCCGCCGACATGTCATTCAAGACCACGGCCGTTGAAATACTGTTATTTCTTAGCGCCGAATTGCTTCCAACCTTGTGTTCGGCAGGTGTATATATGTGTCGCATCTGTCTCTTCATGGTGTCACCCCTGTGCCCTCCCCTTCCCCATCACCACTACTCTGGTAGTGCGGCTGTAGGGGCGCACCACGGGCAATAGTCGGGTGTTTTGAGCGGGACTTTGGTCTATAGGGCCAGAGCGAACAGTTGGTCAGTTCACAGTGCTCGACCTGCTGTCGCCAGGTTCCATAATCCAGGGAGTCGTAGATGCAATCTTTGCACTTGGCTTCAATAGCCTTTTGTCTGGTCATGACTGTCCTCCCTGAGTTACAGGTAATCTCCACCTAGACTTTTGAGGACTTGTATTAGTTTGGTGGTGTTCTACCTTTAACTCGTCAAGTGCTATCCTTTGTATAGTTCTAACCGAGCAGTTAACTTCGCTTTTGACGGCGGCTACCAAATCATCCTTATCTTTCCATTCCCCATCCGCTAACTCTTTTTCAAGGATGTCCCTAACAGTAGCGCCTGTTGCACCTCTACCAGTTGAGCAAGGTTGGAACTCGCTCAAAGATCTACCAAGCAAAGGATCATCAAAGTCGATGTAATGAACATGGCCCAAGTCTTCAACAGGTCTATTGTTCATCTGGTATGGGTAGACGGGTTCACAATCCGTGATGTTTGCTTTCCACTTGCCAAAGTAATACTTCCCGTCGACAAGGGCAGCACCCACTACCACTCTCGCTGAATGAACCCATGCGCCAGACCCTAAGATTCTATTAACTGCGCTTCTTTGTTCATCCTTTGTTAAGTGATTCAGGCCGATCACTGCCAAGCCTGTATCTTCAGCAAAGGCCTTCAGTTTGGCAGCTAAACCTCTAACTGAAGTGACCGAGTTATTATCGAATTGATCACCGCAGAAAGCTGTGACTGGATCGATAATGAATAGCTTGTAGTCACCATCATCGCTGACGATATCGCTGACGATATCTAGATGTCTTTGTAAGCTGAATAGACTTCCATCTGCCATCAATGGGCCAAGCACAGAGACATTGTCCTGATTAGCTCCGCAAGCCATAAGTCTAGGCTTGATCGTGTCGCTTGGATCATCTTCGCCTGTCAGGTAAAGCACCTTGCCTTGTTCGCAAGGTTCGCTTTGCCCAGAGAAGATGCCACCTTTACTTATAGTCGCTGCAATGTTTAAACATATCTGAGTCTTGCCAATGCCTGAATCACCAGCGAATACATGGAACTTGCCTTTAGCGAGCATCTTCGGCCAGAACCAATTGATTCTTTTCGCTGGTATCGCTGAAGCTGCCTTGAGATCCAGACCACCATATTCATTTTTACTTGTTTCAGACTGCACCAACTCTAATGGCCTAGTCATGGTGCAATACCTTCCTAAGTGCGACATTACCTACATATCTAATGTCGTAGTTAAGTGTGACAATACCGATACCCGTTATGTCACAGTTAAAAGTTGTTACCTTATTTACTGTTGTTTTGCTCATGGGATTTATTCCTCATATCATTAAATTTTTCTGCACGATGAATTTCATAACCATCTCCTGCCAGTCCTAAACAGACAGCATTTGGCACGATATCCACCACTCTTAGTGTTAAAGCATCATCTGGCGCACCTCTTGGATGCACCACGATCGCTTGTTGAACTTTTCTGGTTAGTTTCAGCATCATTTCTCCTCCTGCGCTGAACGCACAGTGATCCCAGACCGATGCGTAACATCAGCCGGATTTGTGGATTGA
>CALBXV010000463.1 GCA_937890045.1 uncultured archaeon | reverse complement strand
TTGATTCAAGTTCAACTGGTGCTGGTGATCTCACTATTGCACAAGAAAATGATTCCAATTTGGGATTAGTTTCAGCTGTAGCTAGTGGGGCTGCTATAACTAGAGAATGGGAATTTGCAAATCTATTCAATGGTGCACCCGGAACATCAACTTATGCAGCTGCACAAACATCAGCAATCACGCTAGATGAAATGCATATTTGTGTAATTGATGAAGACGGAAAAATTTCTGGAGTGAATGGTACAGTTTTAGAAAAATTTGAAAAAGTATCTAAAGCTTCAGACGCGAAAGACGATTTCGGTGCATCAAACTATTATGTCAATGTAATTGAGAGTACAAGTGATTACATTTACTGGTTAGACCACCCTAGCACATTTAGTAGTGCTGGAACAGATGTATCCGCAAGGACAACTGCTTTAGCATTTGGTGTAGGAACTTTACCAGAAGTTAGATCATTTACTGATGGAAAAGATGGAACTGGCACGTGGCCGGCTCAATACTTACCAACTACAGCTCAGAAGATTACAGCATGGGATACACATTTTGGCAGTGTAGACAATCAAGATATTTCTTTGATGGTCGCAGGCACTTCATTAGCCGATAACGGATCGGGAACAGATGTTGCAACGAGAGCCGAAGCAACAACTTTTTACAATCAATTAATAGCAATCGCAGACAAGAGAAAGGATGCAGTAGTATTCTTTTCTCCAATTAGGTCTGATGTTGTTGACTCAGGAGTATCTGGAGCAGTTAATGCAAAAGCTACTGCAGCAACAATAAATAGTAGTTCATACGCAGTTATGGATAGCAATTGGTTATACATTTATGATCGGTACAACGATAGATATATCTATGTGCCGGCAAACGGAGCCACAGCAGGACTGTGTGCTAGAACTGATTATTCACATGACAGTTGGTTTTCACCAGCAGGCATGAATCGGGGTCAAATTTTTGGAGTAACTAAATTAGCTTATAATCCAAATAAAGCAGATAGAGATATGCTTTATAAGAATAAAGTTAATCCAATCGTTACATTTCCAGGACAAGGAACAATGTTATTTGGTGATAAAACACTAGTAGCTGCTGACGGTAGTGCATTCAGCAGAATCAATGTTCGTAGATTGTTCATTACTTTAGAGAAAGCAATTTCACTTTCAGCTCGAGCTCAACTCTTTGAATTTAACGATTCATTTACAAGAGCTAACTTTAGAGCAGCTATTGAACCTTTCTTGAGAGAAGTACAAGGTCGTAGAGGAATCTATGATTATAAAGTTATTTGTGATGAAACAAATAACGGTCAAGCTGTTGTTGATTCAAATCAATTCGTAGCAAGTATCTTTGTGAAACCTGCTCGAAGTATCAACTTCATAACATTAACATTCACAGCAAGTAGATCAGGTGTAGACTTTGATGAAGTTTACGGCGTTGGTTAAGCATAGGAGGATTGAAAAATGTCAAGTATAAATGAATTTAAAGCAAATCTCCTTGGTGCAGGACCAAGAGCCAATAGATTTAGAGTCTTTATCCCGAGAACAGTCGGTTCAATAGAATTTCTTTGTAAAACAGCTGCATTGCCAGGACAAACAATAACGGAAACACCCGTTAATTTCCGCGGCATGATAGTCAAGTTAGCCGGAGATAGAACTTTTGCAAACTGGGAAGTCGCAATCTATAATGATAACACATTCTCAGCTAGAAAAGCCCTTGAAAGATGGATGGAAGATATTGTTCCATTAAATTCTTCAATAGGACCAACCGGTTACGATTACTTGGAAGATAGAGCTAGTGTTACTCAACTAGGTAGAGATGACCAAGATATAGCTACTTATGAATTTTTTAATATCTGGCCTTCAACATTAGGTGATATAGCCTTAGATGCTGCAGGAACAGATGCAATTGAAGAATTCACTTGTACCTTTTCATACTCACATTTTGAACGAACTCTTTAAAAGAGTTCCATTAAGTGGAGTATAAATATATAATATGGAACTAT
>CALBXV010000462.1 GCA_937890045.1 uncultured archaeon | reverse complement strand
GCAACAACAGATGATAGAGCTACGCGGTTGTCCCACCCTATAAAGATGTGGTTCTTCTGAGTAGTCATGTTATATATCTTATATAGTAGTTAAAAATATTAATGTCAACGTGTATACTTTAAAATAGTTTTAGTATATATACAATAGAAACTATTTATAATAATCCCAACCTTTCTAAATAATCGGGATGTAGAAAACCTCTTACAAGTTTACGTGCAGATGCCATTGCAACACGCGGATCTGTTTGTCCAAACATTTCAACCATAAGCCTGTTGCGTAAAGTTTCATTCCCCATTCTAAGAAATACATCAGGTCGTTTATCTGCTATAGCTTCTGCATTTATTTCCCTAATATCTTCCATTAAACTTTCTATCATTTCATTAGCAGATTCTACACCTTTAATATTACCATCCGCCTGTTCTTTATTTCTTCTTGCTAAAACTTTAGAAATCTGACTATAATAATAATCCTGCTTTGCTTTAGGTCTTGCTTCAAGAAAATTTATATACTGTTTTTGTAAACGTTTCTGACGTAAAGAAGTAGGAGTAAATCCAATGAAGCGTGCCATATGTTCTAATTTACCGATTTCTTGACTCGGCATAATCACTCGTCCTTTTAATGTTCTGATTGGTAAATTAGGATCATATATACTATGAAGAGCTTCCATCCCATTTCTTATTCCAATAGGAACAAAACTAGAAAGAAATTTTAAAGATGGTTCATTGAAACCAATACCTGTTTGTCTCATATCTTGTGCAGCATCTTTTGCTCTTCTCATACCGTCAAATAATAAAGCACCAGCAGGACCAAAAGCAGTTACCAGATCACCAGTAATAAGATTATATGGAATTACTTCTGATGTTGTTATCCGTTTTGATACATCTATACCTAATATATGGCTTGCAGGTCCACGAGTAATCATATCAACGGTAGTTCCACCAAATCCCATTTCAGCTAATGCTTCTCTCATACCAAACTCAAGATCAAAACCATTTAATTTAGCTATCTTACTTAATTCCTTTAACATAACTCTTACATTCTCCATCCACGGCGCACCCATAGCACCACCTGCAAAGAAAGTTGTTACAACTAATCCTCCTAATAGAATACTTCCTATACGTCTATCAATTTTTCTTTGTTCAGCTGTCTTACCTTCAGTTCCTCCTCCCTTAGTACCCATAATTATTCTAAGTGATTGCGCCCAAAGACCTATATACTGTAATACAAACGACATAAACTGTGTAGCTACATTCATTAAAGGATGCTGAAATAATTGTGGCCTATTTTCTTTAGTAATTAAAAATTGAGACTTTAATACCACCATAGTTGCAGCATTCTCAGGTGTCATATCTTCAAATGACCATTCAGTAACTTGAGAAAAATCACTAAACTTATTTAACATATCTGTAGAACGTGATGCTAAACGATATGCAGCCAATGCTGCTGAGATACGGTTTATCTGTTCAACATAAGCAAATGCAAAAGCACTGGCTGTTAATACTGTAGCCCCGGCCCGTCCCAATGTTCCGTTACGACCAAAAGTAAATCTTGATTCAATTGCTCCTATATTTTCTGTTATATTAGAACCAAGTTCTATGTTCATGATAGCTTGAATAATCCCTTTACGATATAAGTTACGAAGCATGGCCCATTCATCTTGCGTTATTCTACCACCTTTTAATCTATCTGGTAATGTTTTTGACGAAAAATCAAAACCTAACCTATTTATACCAGCGTTAAACGGATCAGCAATTGTCGCAGCATCTTGTATTCCTTTTAATACTTCGATCATAGCACTATCACCAGTATTAAATCCTATTATAGATTTTAATATTGGTATAGTTGTCATAAATGGTTGAGAGGCATTCACTAAAGCTGAACTAAAATTAAAACCAATAGCCCAATGAAATGCCAAAGACTTAACCATAGCTCCTGCGTCGGCATCACGATAAATATATTCCAGTTGTTTATCTACATATTCTGCCAGCGGTATACCACCTTCTTTACTTCTTAATACTTCTGTAGCTTTCATGATTGGTGTATGAAAAATTATATTAGAAGCAGCGTTAGCAGTTGTTCTTGCCATTTTAGCAAGTTGATCAGCAAGATAATTTTCTCTATTATTAGGTGTTATATATCCTTCGACTCCTCCTCTATCTCCTAATTTTCCTTTTTTTCTTGGTCGTAAATATCTTCCAAAACTCTTTGTAGTTAGTTCCTGTTGTATTTCATTTACAAATCCTGTAATTTCTTTTGCATCTTTATAGCCTAAAGCCACAACCATTTGATGAATAAGTGGTAGATCACTTTGTTTTAATTCTTTTTTAATTAGTTCTTGTGTTCGTTCTCTTACAGGAGTAACAGTATATAAGTCTGAAGAATATTCTTGTAACATTTCATTACGTCTTTTTTCAAGTTCAGCTTTACCACCTTCTGATTTAAGGGCATCCCCCCATTGTGGTGTATTTGTTTCATAATGTACTGATGTGTTATCAGCGTTTCTCATTACGTTAAAGAACCATTTACCTTTTCTCAACTGTGGAACATAGTAACGATGTGCATTTCTAACCTGTTGAGACTGACTTATATGTATCAATATTTTAAGTTGTGATGAAGCTATCTTTAATTTCTTAGCTATCACTGATTCTTGCATAGTGTCACTTACTACATCTAGCATTCCAGCCATAACTGAAGACAGTCGATCAAGTTCTACCATCATTTTTTTAGATGGCGCATCACCAGCTTGATTCATAGTTTCTAATTCTACAATTATTTGATTAAGATGCTTATAAAATTGATCAACGTTTTTTAATATAATAATATTTTCTTTGATTATTTCATCATTCTCATCAAAGTAAACAAGATCCATTGTTTCTTTATTAGCTATCGCTTTATTTATTCCTTCGTTAATAAATTCTTCACTATTACTAACATCTTTTAAATATTCAATAGCAGAGTATCTAACTTTACTTACAGATGATGCAACTGTATCATCTACAGATATTCGTAGTTCTCCATATAAAGGATGAGTCTGTTCAGAACTTTTCAGAAGTGCTCCCTCCATTATTTCATATCCTCTTTTAAACGCTTCTTGTACGTTATCAAATTCAACAAGTTCTTCAGGACTTAATTCAATTATTGAACCCGGTTGAACATCTAATACCTTATAGAAACGATCAAGATGTTCTTGAGAGAATACAGATACTCGTTGTATTATATCTTTATCTTTATATTTTTTTGAAGTTGGTTCTGTTGCAGGAGCTATAGGTAATACAAGTCTTGCAGATCCATCTTCAAGTCTTTCTAATTGTATGTAATTAGGATCTGTGTTAGTAAAAGGATAAAGCTTATTTAGAATTACTGAAACATTACTAATCTTATGTCTTTGTTCATGAGTTAACTTATTAAAATAATTATGTGCAGGTCTAAATATATGTTCTTGAGTAGCCTCACGCATCCTACGTGAATGCTCTAGTAATGTTAAAGCAGGTACTGATGCAGGATGCATTTGCATGAATGATGTAGGATGCCAAAGCCATCTACCTAAAAGGAAAAAAAGTCTTGCTATGCTTCCTGTTTTTCCTACTTCAATATCTTGAATTTTTCTTTTATATGCCTCCATTATTTCTGCACGTTTTTTACCGTCATGTATATCTATCATACCTGCTTCTGTCAAGAATCTTATGGCAGGATTGTCAAGTAGTTCATCATGTATACTTTCCAAATCAGTTTTCATACTGTTAGGATCTATATATTCTGGTCTACTAATTCTTGAATCAATATTATTTATTGTATTTAAATCAGCGGTTGAATCTTCTCCCTCACTTCTTCTACCCTCTTCTCTACCTTCCTCATCAAAGAAAATATCTTCCAGTGATCTTTCTTCAACAGCTGCAGGAATAGTTTTAGCGACAGCAGGAGCAGCACTTTTTCTTTTTCTACCAAAACCCGGTGGTCCTTTAGGAGGTTCTTTGGGTGGTTCTTTAGGAGGTTCTTTGGGTGGTCCTTCAGCTTCTTCAGTAGCAGAAGCTACAGCCTCATTATTGGTGAGAGATGTTTCATTTACTTCTTTAATAGCTTCAGACTTACTTACATTCTTGTCTCTCATAATTATGTGTGCTTGTCCAAGTAACTGTGGATTCATACCCATTTTAAGTGGATTGTCTGGAAATTTATGTATTACTATTGAATCTCCGTCCCCCCGTTTAGACTCCATATATTCATTATATTTCATACGAGCTACATTTTCAGGAACTTTATTATTATCAATTAAGTTCATTGCTTTAACTGTATCCGAACCTAAAACCATTTCTAATCTCATAGCATACTCTTGTAAGGATGTTTTTATTTGCTCTTTAATTTGTTCTTCAGTAAATCTTTCTGTTATTCCTACTGCTTCTCCTACTGCTATTTCTTCATCAAATGTCTCCGCTATTTTAGCTCGATCTATTTCCTTTAAAGCAGCAAATACTCTCTTTCTATCTATCCCTTTAATATAAGGTTGAACACCACTAATCCCACCATGACCACTTAGTCCTATAAGTTGTTGTATAGTAACTCTACCAGTATTCATAACATGTGTTAAACGAGCATGTCTTGCTATATGAGAATGAAAATCCTTCCAGTCTGGTGTTGGTAGATTTTTATCTATCATTCTTTGAGTAAATCTTCCCCAAAGACTATCTAAAATAGGTTCTAGTTCATCCTGTCTTTTTGCTGAACGAACACCTTTCCAAGCTCTTTGATAAGTTTCTTCTGCAACATGACCACCTTCTCTAGTTATTCCAGCCGCACTTGTAGTTTTCTTTTTATGCTGAGTTGATGGAAATAAAAACTTAAGATTATTTTCTTTTACTTCAGGTGTTAAATTCTTTTTTCTCTCTACATCAAGTATTGAACTATCTCTCGGAGATATCATTAGACCTCCTGTTGGAAGTACATTTTCTGAAGTACCGGTTACCCACAATTCAATAATATTTTTAACATCTTGTGTTAGGAAAAAATCTTTAAAAGTATCTTGTTTTGATTGATACATTCTCATATATTCTTCACCGTTATTTATCGCTGTTTCTAATCCAGCTATTTTAAGGTCTGTTACTTTCTTTCCACTCTTTTTAGTCCATACAGTTGGTTTCCAATAAAGTGATACCACTTCTCCAGCACGTAATGCAGCCCTATACTGAAGTTTCAACATAACATCACTACGAACAGCTGCCGACCATTCTTTTCGTTCTTTATTTGCTAACCATTTGTCATCAGGACCACCGGGTTTTCCCCACGCTTCTTGACCTTCTCTAAATCTAGTTTCTATTATATTTTTTTGGTCAGTTGTTAAATCTGCTAACGTTATATTTTCGCCAGCTTCATTTTTTTTAAGTATTCCATCATTTATAAAGTCACCATTTTGCATCTTAGCTTCAATATTTTTTGTAACTTTATCGTAATATTTTTTTCTATATTCTTCTGCCCGTTCTGTGCTTACTTCTTCATATATTTTCCACGCTGATGGTGTAGGAGCTATTATTGGGTCTAATTTATCTCCTTTTGGAGGTTCTGGAACCTGACTCATCGGATTTGCTTCATTAGGATCAAGAATAGTACTTTCTCTAAGCCAATCTATAAACTCTCCTAAAGCAAAGAATTTATTTCTTCGTGTTTGATTATCCTGTAAACGATTTTCAAGATCTGTAAAATATTCTGTTAAAGTTTCAGTATTTACTTGTGGTCTTGTATTTGGGTTTCCTTTTTCATAATAAAGTCTATTAGGTGCATTACCAAACGTTTCCCCCTTACTTAATACAAATGCTTCAAATTCTCTTAATATACTTGCAAGTGAGTCTGATCCGGTAGATCCTGTTGAAAGATCTTTAATCCGTTTAAGATAATAATCTATGATTGATAACTCATCTCCACCAATAGCAAGTTCTTTACCCTCTACAATTCCACGTTCAGAAGTTACTGGTCTTAACTTAGCTGTACCGGAATCAATTTCTGCTTGTGCCTGTATTGGAGTAAGAGGTTTTCCATTAATATTTACAGGCCAATCTAAAAGATTTCCCGTTTTTGTTAATTTTATATTAGCTGTTTTAGCATCATCCCACCTTTCTTTATCTAGATATTCATCACCTGTATCTTTATTTATTATCTTTACCCACTGTTGTCCAGTGTTAGGATTCTTATAGGTAGGGACTGATTCAAAATTACCTTCAGTTTTTGCTAATTCAGTTTTAGCTAATTCCTCTAGAATCTCTTCATTTACTATAAAACCAATATCATCGTCTTTGTCTTGATAAAACGTAGGTTCTTTACCACCTTCCATTTCTAATGATTCTTTTTCTTCTACCACTCGTTCTACAGCTCTAGCACTCATTCTATCTATATATTGTAAAACTGCTGCTACCTGATTACTTTCATCTTTCAACGCTTGTGGATCTAACTTATATTTATTTATCATATTTTGAAAAAAGTTTTTATCACTTTCGTTATGGAGAAATATAGGATTAAAATAGGTTGATAAATTTTCATCAAGTGATGCGTTATTCAAATTGATTAAAGCATTCTCTGCTGGAGCGTTTCCATTATAAGTTTTTGTTTGTTCTGGAGTTAATGTCTCTTCTAATGCAGCTTGTAAAGGAATATTTTGAGATAAGAACTGATATTCTGGCTCACCAGTTTCTGTATTATATCTAAATTTAAACCAACCACCACCAGTTACATCTGTTGGCAGCATTATCTTTTCACCTAATTCATTTGAGTTTGGTACGGTCCTCCATTCTTCAGGATTCTTTATATCTGGTGCAGACTTAAGTAAAGTTTGTAACGTAGCAGAAGGAGCTACAACTGTTCCAGTAGGAAGATGTATATCTCTACCTTTTTCAAGTTTTACAACACTATATTTATTTTTCTGTTTCTGTTTTTGTTTCTTTGCTGTGTCTTTATCTTTATTTAATAAACTATTCTTTTGAGCTACAGCTTCTTTTCTTGTAGGATAAGCTAATCTTGCACCATTTTTACTTGCAACTGAATATCCAGTTGGTGATTCTCTCATTATTACATAACGAGCAGGTGCTGCTGCTTCTAGTAGTGGGGTAGCAAGTCTTCTAAGTGCTTTCCTCTGTTTATTATTACTCTTTATAGGAGCTTCATTATATTTCTTTTCAGCTTGTTCAGTAAAAACATATGTACCTTCAGGCGTAGCAACTACATCTCCAGTAGTAACTAGATTATCCATTACAATTCTTGCAGTTTGTTTATTTTTAAAACCAGATCCTCTTTGTATACTCTCTGGTGTGATTGGTTCTCCTGCTAAAATAGAACTTCTTCCTATAGAATCTGCTAAATGTGTAAAATATATTTTTTGTAATTTAGTTGGATTTGCTAACATAGTAAATATTTTATTAGGTTCATCTTTTTCTGATGTTTTATCTATATCATCTATTATTGCATCTGCAATTAAAGTATTAGAATCTTTAAGATCAAGAAATTCCTCTTCTATTTTTTCACCTGAGATTTTCCGTTGTTCTTCATTTATAACTGCAACACCAAGCATAGTTTCAAAAGCACCCGGAATAATTTCAGCACTTGCTTCTACAAATACATCACCCCATCTTCTATCCTCTTCAGCTACAACCTGTGCAGCATACTCACCTAAACCACCCATAAATGGTTGGATAGCCATAGTTTCAGTAGCAGCTGCTGCACCTAACATTCCTGTTTTTGCTAATCTGCTATATTGTTTTGCTCCTTCTGTACCTGCTTTAAGTGCTTGTTCACCCATATTAATAGATCTGTTAACAGCAGAAAATAATTTACCAGCTAGACCAAAAGATACAGCATCCGCTAATCCTATTGGAGCACCACGCTTAAGAGCAAAATCAGTAAATTCTTCCATCTGTTTTTCATTACTAAAGATATCTATAACAGCTTTATTATCAGTAATGTCTGTGCCTCTTTTTTCTCTAAGAAACTTATCTATTGACTGAACAGCTACATCTCCAAATTCAATACCAAGACTTCCTAATCCTGTAACAATCGCACCACCTATTTTACCAGCAGGAGTTAAAGAAGTTCCAATAGCACCTACTAATGTTGGAGTATACATAGCAAAAGATTCTCCAACAATTTCTGTTAAAGCTCCAAGACCACCTTTAGCTGCTACAGCATCCCAATATAATCCTAAAGATTTCCAAATATCTTTTTCATCATTTGCTTTGGAAATATTAACCATAAAATCTATACTCTCCTGATCATATGGAAGCTTTTTAATAAATTCTGTATATTGTCCTATATCTTCTGCAGCGTTTTCTTTATTATCTAAACCAAGACGTAACTGCCATATGTTAGCACCCTGTGCCAAACGATAAAAACCCCGCGCCGCCCAATCAGGTAATCCTGATAGTGGGTGGTCGGGGTCTTCTTCGGCTACTGCTAATCCAGCATCCCGATAAGGCATATAATTACTATTAATCCATGACTCAGCATCTTCCTGTGTTGTTGAAAATTCTTCAGGAACGTCTACGTCAGTTGGTTCTTTACCATCATTAAAATCAAGCGAGTATGTAGCCATGATTAATTATCTTATTATTGTTTACGTGTTGCTGTGTAGTCTCTAATACCAGTTAATCTAGATCCTAAGTCACTTTGATTAAGAAGAAGATCTGCTAAAGTAGCACCTTTTTGAACATTAGCTGCTCCTATTTCAGGAGATGTAAATGGAGATACTTCCGAACTATAAAAGTCTAAAACTCCTAAGTTTGTTTTTAATCTTCTATCTAATACTTTTTCTTGAGCTGCTGATTTAGATTTTTCTATATCTGCTATCAAAGTGAATAAAGGAGACATACTAGCTGCATCAAATCCTCTAGCTTGTGCTAATTTTGCTATAACATCTGCTTCAGCTTGTCTAGCTCCGGCTTGAGCTGCTTCTTCTCCGTGATACGCTTGCATCATACGAGTACCTGTTTCACCAAAAGTCTCACCGCCACCTCCTGTTGTTGCTGCAAGACCAGCTGCTATTAGTTTCCAATTAATAGGTAAGTTTTTATCACTAGCATCAGTCGTTTTATTTCGCAGTGCTTTTAATTCAGCTAATCGTTCTTCCATACCAGCTAATTCTATCTGTGATAATCCTAATGCTTCTCGATTATCAATACCACTGTTTATGTCTTTCATTGCATTATTTATTTCTTCGTAAAAAGCAAGACCCATCGCCGCATTACTCGCTATCTTTTTATCAACCTCAGCTAATTGTTCTCCTTTATCACTCTGTAACCAGTCCTCAACTATATGTATCATTGACTTAAGTGGTTCCTCTCTATCCCAATTATCTTCAAACCACTCTCTAGTTTCAGTATCAAATATTCCTCTACCTATGTCAGCATCCCATTCATCTGTTCTCCATTTATTAAGAAGTAATTGTACAAGACCACTAACACCTTCACCAGAATTTATTATATCTTCTTTTTGTTTTCGCGTTATTTCTTCAAAAGATTCTTCTGGTGGTGTATATCTTGATACAAATTGTTTATATGCAAGACTATTTGGTTCCTTCCATCTTTCATATTGTCTAGCAGCTTGTTCTTTTAAACGTGCAGCCTCACCAGTAACCAGTTCTTTCTGCAATGCCTTAATCTGCTGTGTCAATGCTGTTATTTCATCTTCATTTGTAGCATAACCACCATTCTTATATAATTCAACTAATCCTCCGTTTGCAAAGCTTGTTTGAGGAACCATACCGCCTTTAGCTGCCTCATATCTTTTAGCAGCAGCAAGTTTTTGTTTTATTCTTTGTATCATTGAATCTTTCCTTCTTACGTTTGGTAAGTTTTCTAAACCTCCTTCACTAACAAATGCATTTAGATCTGGATGTGCATTCTCATATAATGCTTTTATAGCTGCAGCTTGAGGCGAACTATATTTTGTTAATCGTCTACGTTTTGAAGTAGGAGAAGCCATACTTAACATTTTGGATGCAGTTTTATTTTTCTTTTTACCTACTATTCCTGCGTCAACAAGAGCTTTTAAAAAACTCATTGGGTTTGCAACTGATCCACCACCCTGCATTCCAAATGGAATACGAGAAGGTGGATTAAGAGCAGCTTGATATGCTAGAAGAGCATGAAGTTTCTCTCTTTCTGCGTCACGCGCTTTCGTCTCTGGAGACTCTATCCAATTTGAAAGAATTACTTTATCTTCAGGACTTAAACCTTCTGTTACTGTTTGCATTGGTGAAGCCCACGGGTGAGAAGTACCAACAACTGATGGGTTGTATGCTCCAGCTAACTGTGTAAGTCCTGATGGAGAGTATTCTCTGGTACGTGCAGGAACTTCTGTTACAGGAGATGTGGATGTCTTACGTTGAGTAGATGGATCTTCTGGATTATAGATTGGAAAACCTTCTTCATTATAGGTAAGAGGTGGAAGAGAATGTTCAGCTACAGGTGTTGCAGCTAAATTTAGTCTCTCTCTATTAACTCGTGCAGTATGGGCTGGATTATGATCAATAACAGGAAAATCAGGCCTATCAATATCTGACGGTTTAATAAGATCTACACCTGCATCTCCTTTCGGTGTAAGAAGGTCTGTAAGACCTCCTTCTACCTCATCTGCATCTTCATCTACATCTGCTTCCGCTATTTCCCTATTGTAAGACTCTTGAGCTGTTTCATCTAGTACATCTTGCCACGGCATCAGGCCACCCATTTCAGATAGTAAATCCGAATCAGCTTTAATCAATGCACTCATAATATGACGAGTAGCCATTTCTATTTCATCTTGAGTCAGATCAAGATGATGTTTATTTAGATAAAGCAAGTTGGGATAGTCTTCTTTTATTCTTTCAAA
>CALBXV010000461.1 GCA_937890045.1 uncultured archaeon | reverse complement strand
GAGTCTACATACACAGTATACACCAGAGTCAAGGGATTGTCAAGTCTTTTTTTGGGAAATGTGTGATATATTTGGCACAAGCTCGGAGAAATTGCCGAAGGCCTGCAAACTTTAATCACAACGCCTCTATGTTTATTTTAGCCTTTAATGCTATTGGGATTTTATGGGGTATTCTGGGAATTCATGGACAATTTTTCCGGGGCTAGTACAGTATACATGCTCCCACTCATTCCATTTTCCCATGTGCGTATAGTTGGATATCGATTATCTACCATGTAATACTCATCGTCTTCTCTTACTCTCAATACCATATGAGGTTTGCTGCCTGACATCACATACGTTTGCACAATATGTAGCTCTGTATCATATCCCTGTTCCTGTAGTAAGTCACGCATGGTATATGCAAAGTCATCACAATCACCGCGAAAATCTCTGTTATTTTTCACAGCATGTGCAAAGGATACTCTATATTCCTCTATACCATATTGTTCTATGTCGGATGTATAATTAAACTTACTGTATACATCTCCAAAGATGCTACATAGTAAGTATGATGCAACACAAAGAGAGTTCATTTAAACATACCAGTATTTCCACTCGTCTTCAAACCATGTCATAAGGTCATAATATCCACCTATATGCTTACCGTTTATCCATATCTGTGGTATTGTCTTGGCCTCTGGGAATCGTTCAAAAAGGGATACTTTATTCTCATCATCCTTTAAATTATATTCTATATACTTCCAGCCTCTTCTCTCAAATTCTTTCTTGGCCATGACACAATATCCACATGTATCTTGTGTGTAGATGATTATGTTCATTGTTATTTCTCAGATGGTTTCATGTGGCCACAGTACGGGCATTTTCCATCTTTCGTTTTTGCTCCACAATACAAACATTGCATCTTTACGATCCTTATGGTTACTCTTTTGTATCCCTTCGTAACTGTCTTACTAGTTTTTGTGAGACATATTTCCTGAGCTCGTCCTTATGCCTATCTGACTCGACCAGTTTTACGAACGAGCGAATGATCCACGATGACGTTGAGAATGGAAATAGGATAGGGAATAACCCATGAATGATGCCTGCTTTCATGTAGAATATTCCCTTGATAGAGTTAATTATACTGAATTTTCCGTGAGCCCAATATCCTTGGGGATTATCGGTATCGTATGGATGTTGCAAAAAGATTTTATAAAACAACTTAGTGAATAGTAGGTTTTTCATCAACAATCGATCCTTTTTTCAATACATCATTACGCAAACCTTCTAGCATTGTACAATATACCTCAAGTGTTGTTTCTTCACCGCATATTGCAACATAAAGGTGTCGTACTTGTGCTGCCAAACAACTAGCAAACATTAAAGGTTCATCTGTTTTAGTCAGTTGTTCTTGAATAAACTCCTGTATTGTAGTGGACATTTCTGTCATTATTTTATCATTTTCTTTCATTTTCTCTTCCTTAATCCTAGTTCATAAGAAAATCCAATGAGGCATACAGTGTATATCCACAGATAGAATATGTGTTCCAAAGTAAAATATAACGTACTGTCCATTACCCACATGTATTTATTTAATGGAGTCTTCCATTTCCCTCTACAGTTATTAAATATTTGTCTCTCAGATAGTCGTACACTATCTGTAGTCTTGCTAGTTCTTTTCCAGTGCCCGGAGTATCCTCTGCTATAAGTTCCTGTTGACGGGCCCGAATAAGTGCCATCTCTTTCTGTATGCTAAAGAAGGTATTATCATCCATACTATACCTTCCAACCTTCTGCGAAATCTGTATTGTCAAACACGGGCTCTGCGAACTCTGTCTGGTTACTGTCTACAAGGTCACTCTGTTCCTCTGTTTTTATGTCAAACAATTGCATCTTTGTTCTGTCTATACCGATAACGAAGCGCTTATTCACAGTGAGATCGTTGTACCTGTTCTTCAATTGCTTTACTGCGATTTGGTTGAGTTCATCCAAGTCCTCGTTAGATATGAGTGCAAACATGAGATCAGCCGTGGCAGGTAAAGCAAAACTCTCAGATGTATCTTCAAGACCAACATCCGAACTGGTGAAACCTGATCTAGTGGTTTGTGTTGCTGACATAATCGGTACATTTGTCTCAACTGCCAATCCCCTAAGTTCTTCCGCAATTGCTTTAACATACATGTAAGAGTTAACATTGTTCTGTCCTCTGAAACGGGTTGATGCACAGATATTCAGATAGTCTATGAAAAGTATATCTGGGCTGAAGGATTTCTTGATTGCGAGTTCCTTTATTAGTCCACGGAAATGTCCAGTATGTGCAGATGCAGTTGGGTATTCCTTTACGATTAGTTTGCCTGATGTAGATTTGATGATCTTAGCGATCTTATTGTCGTACATCTGTTTAGGTAGGTCATGTAAATCTTCCATAGAAATATTCATGAGGTTTGCATCTATTCTTTCCGCAATGCGTTCCTCAGCCATCTCTAAGGTGATATAAAGCACGTTCTTACCCATAGATAAGCAGTTTGATGCCATGTGACACATGAATAGGGATTTGCCGACACCTGTACCAGCGAGTGCGATATTGAGTGTCTTGGGTGGTAATCCGCCCTTGGTTATACGATTGAAGAACTCCAGATCAAACGGAATCTTCTCCTCTACTGTATGGTAGAAGTCGAATCGGTCATCTGCATCCACAAGGTAATCATGACCAACACGATTATCAAACCCAACAGCAAGGGCGTCTGTGAGAATACTAGGTATAGCATCTGGGCCTCTCTGTTTATCCTTTCCATCAATGATTGATATGCCTTCCACAATTGCATTGTACACCGCCTTATCTTTACAAAACTGTTCTGTTGTATTCACCAGCCAGTCAAAATCCACATCGGTTGATTCCAATGTTTGAATGACTGCAACAACCTTCTTAAACTCTTCCTCGTTTAAATCTTTTCTTCCCGATACCTCTATCTCCAGCGAGGTCTGTGTGGGTATCTTGTTATACTTATCAACGAACTTGGTAATCTCTTCAAAGACTGTACGCTCTGTCTTATCCGCAAAATAGTCTCCCTTCATAAAGGGTAGCACCTTACGAGCATATTGCTCGTTGGTTACAAGTTGAGTGAGAGCTGTACGTTCAATCGTTTGAGAGGTACTCAAGATTCTTCTCCTTTAACTGGTCGTCTATAATGTCCACCAGTATATCACCAATCAATGTAAAGAACTCTTCTCCGAACTCTTCACGTTGCAGTAGTGCATTATCTATTATAGTATATTCAAAACGAAAAGGCAAGGTTCCATCGTTATTTTCTTTCTCTGAATTAACAGAAACCTTTCCGTAATTGTAGATAACGTCCTTAAATTTTCCCTCAGTAATACACACATTTGCCCAAACATCACCTTTTTTGGATACAAAAGTGTATTTATTTTTCACATTAGACATCATCTTATTTCCCTGTTATCAAAGACACAATAACGTGGTGGTTTGTAAATTCGTGTCTCTCACCACCTTGCATTGCAAAATCAGGAATAGAGTCAACGGTTACAAAGCCTAATTTTTTATGCAGCCTAAGGGTTTTAGCAGCCATAGGGGTGTCCTCAGCAATATATGAGTCATAAATTTCTGCACCCCGAACTCGTGATTCATTAAGGGCAGCTAACATAAGATTACGGTATCGTCCCTTTCCCCGCTGTTCTGGTCTAATCCCCGACCACAATCCATATGCCACTTTATCTTGAATACGAGTGGCAGCAAATCCATATGGTTGCCCATCTTCATCACATCCAGCCAAAAAAGTGAAACAATTCTTATCGTCTAATGCAACCTGAAGTTTTGCCCATTCTAATGAGTTGAAACAGATCGAATGAAGTGCAGTAATAGCATCTCTATCTTGGTCTGTGGCAAGATATGGTTCGTCTTTCTGACTTTCATTCTCTTGATTCTCATTTTTTATCAAAGATGCTCGCATTATATTTGCGTCTGTCATATCGGCATAAAATCCTTCACGACGACCAGCATTTATAAACCCCAAACTTTTATAAAGATGAATAGCTGAGTCGTTGTCTTCAGCAACATATAAGGACATAATTTCTGCACCCCGAACTCTGGATTCATTAAGGGCAGCTGATATAAGACTACGGCCACAACCCTCTCCTCTATGTTCTGGTATAACACCTACCCACAGTAATTCTGACTCTTTATCTTGAATACGGCAGACAATATATCCGCCTACACCACCTTCACCTAAAAAAGCAAAACATCTCTTATCGTCTAACACAACTTGAAGCTCCGGCAGGCCTGTGCTAAAACATAGTAGGTGAAGTGCAATAATAGCGTCTTTATCTTGATCTGTAGTAGCAAGATATGGTTCGTTGGTCATCCAATATACTCTTCAGTTAATTTCCGATTAAGCTCTTCATTCACATCACTCACCCACGGCCTCTCAAAGGAGGCATTTATGTCTGGGTCTGTTGTTCCATAAATGATAGGCAAAGTGTTCCAGAAGATTACTCCAATAGATACACGGTTTCCAGCATAGGGTTGCACCGCATGAACACAATCAACAGGAAAAGATACCAAACGATTTGGTATTGCAGCTATGGAATCTGTTTCTGATTCATTCTCTAATGATAATTTAGTGTATATATTCAAGCGCCCACCTTCTGTTGGCGCTTTTAAGTAGTATAAAAATGTAGTGGTAGGTGGCGGATCAGGTGTATAATCTACGCCATTAGATGTACAGTATGATATCAAATCACTATGCGGTTTAGGGTCAATCGGCCGGATGTTCCACCATGCTGTTGCACCAGATATAGACCTGTTATCATCACTCCATGCCAATTCATGATAAAAAATCTTGTGAACCAACTCATGAAATGGGTTCCTACAAGGCGCATTTCTTCCTATCCAGTGTACTTTAAAGTACACCATAGAGGTATTTTCTAACGCTTGAAGTGAATCTTTATCAAGAAAGTTATCCGTTACTGTTATCATTCCGATCACGCCATGCATTATAATCTTCAGTCCATACATCTTTAGCTTTACTTCGGTTATCAAGATGGATTTGTGCAATCTCTTCTTTATTTTGTCCGAAATATGGTGCAGCGTGATGATGTCGTACCATCCACTCATTAATAGTAGTGGGCGTGGGATGCATATAGTCTTCAATTTTAAACCTACCTAAAATTCGACCATACTTCCCTGCTTTATCCTTGACTGTTACTAGAGTTTGGATTGAGCCTTTGGGTAAAAAATGTTCTACTTGATCCTTAGCAAGTAGTCCGTATTTCTTTTCCTCTAAATCTCTTGTCCTACTCTCTGGCGTGTCTATGCCATGTAGTCGTATACGCTCATTATGCATCCATACACCAAAACCAAGGTCAATGTCCACATCAACCGTGTCACCATCAACAACTCTTACAATTTTACAACTATACTCATACACTGAAACTCTCCCCACATCCACATGAGCTTGTTTGCATCGGGTTCTTTATGGATAGGAATGAACCACCAAGCTCTTCTACATAGTCTATTACACTATCTAATATGTATAGTTCTGCCATAGGGTCAACAACTAGTACATCATCAATAGGGTCAGACCATTTTACATCTGGCCAGTTTTTAGCATGGTCCCAAACGTATTGGAATCCAGAACATCCCCCGCCTTTTACGCCGAGGGATACATAATCGCCATCAGAAACAGACTTTAAGTAGTCTCTAGCTTTCTCTGTTAGTGTTACCATACCAGTATTTAGTTCAAACGATTTGCTTGTCGCAACAAATACGCCAAGACAACACTCCAATAATTTTTACCCCATTCGGCCTTAGCATTATTCTGTGCTTCGTATGCTGCCGCTATCAGTTGGTTCATCTTCTCCACGTTGTATTCTATCATCAGGATTATCCCATTCCAGCTGGTTTTGTTTTATCTGATCAACCATATCCATGAAAATCCAAAAAAACTCTTGTATCTTAGCAGTTTCATCTGCTACAGGTATACAAAGAGTTTTTACGGCGGGGTCTTGTTTTTCAATTACTGTTCTCATTTCAAGACACTCTTCCATAGATGGTATTTCTGTTGTATATTCTCCACCCATACCACCAATACCGACAACAATTAACATTGCTTTTAACATTATTCCCTAAACTCCATGACCCAATTTAAACCCTAAAATACACAAACTCATAATCATAATCCACACAACTAGGTGGCATGAAATAAGGAGCAGTAGGCCATCCTCAAGAAAACTCTCAACTTTCGATATCATGTTGATAACCTATGATGCCAAGGTCGGCCCTTTTCTTTTTTGTAAAGTTCTCCGCTGTTAACACCGGCAAATTCATCAATAAATTCGTGAAACTCTCCCACAGTAGGAGTTTTATAGGGACTCCAAGGGCCTTGAATAGTTTTGCCATCAGGTGTCTCTATCTCATGCATAGTTTTAATTGCGTCACGATCACTGTCATCCCACGGCTTGTATTTGTAACCCCAGCACTCATACTTATCTGGGACAAGCCTGTACGGACCTACATAAACATGTTTATAACTATCGTACCCATAATCAATATACATTAGCCTAAATTCTCCTCGTTCATACCAGAATACCCCCATAACATGATAATCGCACCAAGCGCACATAATGGAACGCCTACGGTAAAGTTTCCGCTTCCTTCCACAAATCCTGCGCCTGCAACTATACAACCAAGTCCTACAAATGCTCTAATCATAGCAAATCCTCATATGGGCCCACCCATTCGTGAGCTGATTTTTTCCATTCACTCCAACCAGTGTCTCCACACTTGAATTTTGTACCATCCCCTAGCCGCACCATATCACCAACCATAGTGCTACGGCATGCTTTATCCGGCCCAATATACTCGACATTATCACTTTTATACCAAGCACCCTCAACTGAGTTAGTCAGCATAAATGCCTTTTCCAACTTCTTTTTTGTGCTCCACGATTTATCTACGTTAACAAATGCCACTGTCCTAGGCGAATCTTCGTGTGCAGAGTGAATTACTGCAACAGTTTCAGTCCGAAGATGTCTCAACAGTGCTTTCGACAGTTTTTCTTTTCTATCCATAGAATCCCTCTTCAGTAAAGTAACCAATTCCCTTTTTAACATCAATCAGACCCATCTTAAACACATCCCGCCTACGCATCTTACGGTATTCTGACGGGTCATCGGGGTCATTGTCAAACACAACCTCGACCATATCATTTTTGTTGCTTTTTGTCCAACAACACTTCCGAATTTCGGTAACTTTACCTTCTTTTATGTAAAGCCGACCAGCCTTATATCTATAAACATGAATAATTTTTGTACCTAATTTCACATGGGCCCATTCTGGGGCCGGCCACTCATTCATCATCAGAGATACAAAGGCCCCGTCCAGTTGATAAGATAGTTACCCTCAAGAACATTGCCCCGAGCCTTATTCCTAGCAGGAGCAGCCCAACCAGCACACTTCAAAATGTCGCCCTTCTTGAACTTCTTGTCAGTATCAGTCTTGACAATAAATCCCCAAGCAGAACCACCATTATTCGTCATAATCTTGACATACTTAGAACCAGACTTGACATCCCATCCTTCGACAAAATCTGCCTTCATGGCGTCATTGACAGAAAAATTCATATAGTCCTTATTGGCACCCTCAATCATATGAGCAATACCACCAGCAATCGTATTCGCAGTCTTAGTTACATAAACAGTCATTATATCAACTCCAATGCCCGTTTGTAAAGCAACATCGCACCGTCATTGGTTTTAAAACCATCTTCAGCTGCAAAATGCATTGAACTAGAGCCCATGACCGTATCTGCAAGACCATAATGTTTGATTGCCTCTGCAATTGCTTCCGCAGTAGTAGCCCTAATAGTATCATTCCCTGCAAACAAAGCAAGACCACCATTATCAGCACTAATATAATCAATCTTTGACATCAAATCCTCTTTCATTTTCATTATGTTTATATAATACCATACCCATAAGGATTTGTCAAGAGAAATCGTCATCTCTAAGTTATTGATTCTAAAGGATTTTTGAAAAAAATGCTAAGTCGTTGATTCTAAAGGATTTTTACTATTTTCGTCGTTTTTTGGCTAGTTCCATAGATATCCAGTTGGTTGCTCTGGTATTCTGGACTTTTCTACGAAGCAGACCCCTTACTCGTTTCCATACACTTGTAAAGATTTCCTCACCAGCATTGTTGTTATCAACCACGATAAATCCACTCCGAAACATATTACTGAATTTGCCTATATTGGCCTGAACATCTTTCCACGATTTGACCACAATAGGTTCTGCAAGTGATCGGGCCCGTTCTGCATTGCGTTTTAATGCAACATCTAATGAAGTGTTCACAAAGATCATATATGTGTCATACCCGAGCTCTTCAAGACCAGCTTTCTGTTTTAATATCTTATCTGCATTTTTACCTGTACCATCTATGATAAGTCCAAGACGACCTTCAAGATAGTTTTCCTTTCTTGCAGCGGTTATGTCTTTTGCTCGTTGTCGCTGTACCTCTTTACGTTCAAACTCTTCTGGAGGCATCTTTAGAGACAGTCCAGCCTTTGTCAACAGATGTTCAAACGCCTCATCAGAGTTGACTGATTTGAGTCCAGTACCACCAGTGGTTTTCCTGACAACGTATGACTTACCGCTGCCAGGTCCACCCGCTAGAAAGAACGCCTTAAATATGTTGGGATCGTAAACCCCCTCTTGTAATTCGTGAAATGTCTTCATTAGTTGTCCTGTTTCGTAACTCTTTTCTATATCCTGCTAGTCGTATAATGTATTTATCGTTATCAGAAAGTGGTTCATATTCAAATGATTTGGCACGGGATTGTTTTTGGAAATTCATTTTCTTGAGTCTGTTCTTTGTTTTAGCCATTGTTTTGGTTCCCTTTTTCAGATTTGATTTCTTGGATATTGAATTAGAGTTTTTTTTGATGTGTCTGTCTCCTTTTAAATATCAGCGTAATTATAGTCTATTTTAGACCCATATGTTTGTGCTGATGGTTCCATATTATCAACAGGGTTTGGTAATTGTTCTTCTAATGAATCTTTCACCAAATTCATACTCATAGTATGTTTTGGTGGGAATTCTGTCATTGAAAAATCATGTCGTATCCTTTTAATTAAAAAAGGTCCATTATAAAATTTGTCATACGGTTCATCTTTTTTAACACTGGATGCCATTACATATGGAATTTTAACTGTTACTACATTTCCTGCTTTCACCATAGTATTTCCATGAACCCTCAAGTTTATATTAAATGCATTTTCTAACTGCAACATCTGAGAATTTCTTCTCTGCACCCAACTTTGAGGATTGTAACTATTGAAGGGAGAAGTATTAGCTGTTGTTACATGTTGAGAATCTTTTTCTTTATTAATTGAACTATTAGTTTCTGGCATAACAAAAGTTCTTCCTAGATAATCAGATACTCTACCTTCTTGATTTACATATAATTCACTTACGAAAGGATATTCACTTCTTTCTGCTGTAGTTCCACTAACAATATGTGGTTCACTTGTAAAATTATCATGATAATTGTATTTGTTAGTCTTATATGTTTTATTAATGATGTCATGTGTGATAAGTTTTGAACCATACATTCCACCTCTATATCCTACAATGGTATCATTATTATTTACTATTTCATAGTTAAGAATTGTTTCCATTTGTTTTGCTATATCACCTCGGCGGCCGAGTGGTGGATTTGAACCAGTTTGAACAGTCTTAAACAAAAAAGAAGGTAGTTCATTGTATATACTAGCCAAGCTTCTGAAATGGAAACCATCAAATGTTTCATAGAATAAAAATGTAGGTTCACCTCCCGTTTGAGAAATTGCTTGTTTGGTTGCCAATACAACTATATCTAATGGTCTAATATTTGGAGAAACAAATCTCTTTACACCAGCAGTTCTTTCTATAAGTACGTTCTTTGTTGTATTCAGATATTTGCTATCCCGAAGCATTTGTTCTACTAAATCAGACCATGAGCCGGTTAAACTTTGTGTAACTTTAAGTCTTTGATTCTTGATTAACTCTTGACTAGCAAAACTTAAAACATAACCTTGAACACCATCAGCTATGGGTTTTCTTGTCGATATAGAATGAACAAGAAATACATTTTCAGAAAAATCTATAGCAGTTGTTGGTGCATTTGGAAATGATGGTGTTCTGATTTTAAGGTATAGATATTCTTGACCAAGAATAGGTCCATGAGAAGGTAAATTAAAAGCATCAGTGATTGCGATTGTACCAGTTAGTGCAAGAGAGAATATATCCTCAAAAATGGTTATGCCTATGCATGAAGCGGTAAGATCAATCCTCATTCCAGAAACGGTAACAAGGTCTAACACTTCTAATTCAAAATCACCGGCACCAGTTAAACCTTCGGCCATTAAACAATACTCGCTTTCATTAATGTTTTATATTCACCAACAAATGCTTCAATATATGCTGGATCAAGTAACCTGATTTTTCTCATACTATCCTGTTGTGCTACTTCATACTCGTAATTAGTAATCGCAGTAGCACCAGAATGATCAGTGTTATCTGTGCCTATATCAATTTTAATAGTGGTATCACCAGAGGTTTGTGATATCTCATAATGATGTGTGGCATCAACATTACTATATTTGTCATTGATATGTGCGAGGAATTGATTTTCATTCAATGGCCATTGATAGTATCTATCCGTAATGTCATTCATCATTAGAACAACCCAATGAAGCTCTGGATCATTATACAATTTATCAGCAATTAATTCGGGAGTTTCCCCTGATTTAACATCATAGGTATCAAAAACTAAAACATTAGTTTTAACTTTTGACCTTACTGCGA
>CALBXV010000460.1 GCA_937890045.1 uncultured archaeon | reverse complement strand
TGGATATTTAAAAGGAATAATGTTGGATTCAGTTGATGAAGAAGGTATTATAGAAAAACCATTTATAACATTTTTAGACTTTACTATGGGGAATAAATGTAATTTAGTATGTAGAATGTGTAATTTAAATAATTCAAATCAATGGGATTTAGAATCTGATTTATTGAATATTGAAATACCTTGGGATTATCCCAGCACTACATTACCCGTAGATGAAAAGTTTATGGCAGATGAATTTTTTATGAAAAATTTTATGCATTTAAAACACGTTAATTTTCTTGGTGGAGAACCTTTGATTGTAGATGAACATTATGAATTTTTAAAGAAATGTATTAAGTTTGAAGTATCTCAAAATATAGTTTTATCTTATACCACGAACTTAACAGTTATTAAAAAAGAACTATTGGGGTTGTGGGAAAATTTTAGACACGTTTCAGTAGGAGTAAGTGTTGATGGTGTTGATAAGGTAAATGATTATATTAGATATGGTTCAAAATGGAAAAATATAGAAAAAAATATTAAAAAAATATCAACTTATAAAGATGAGATTAGTATGGATTTACAAATACAATCTACTTTTCAATTGATGAATGTTTTGGATTGGGGCAATTTATTAGAATGGACATATAATTTAGGTGATTTGGGTTTTTGGAGAATACCATTTGCTAATTGGGTAAGTTATCCCGTGCACCATGATGCAAAATTATTACCAAAAGATTTAAAGGCGGAAGCATTAGAAAATATTAATAAGTTTCTTGATAGTAAGAAAGATGTAGTATGGGATATTGGAGAACAACAATGGTTGGGTATTTTAGAAAGTAATTTAAAGACTTTTGAGACATCTTTTGATGATGAAGAACGAGAGAGACATTACAAAGTAATAAAAAAACATACTAAGTTACTAGATTTAAATAGAGGTCAACATATTAAGGATTATATTCCAAAATTAGAAAAGTTTATATATGAATAAGTTATATTTTGGTTGGGATTATTATGATTATTCTCATCAACCAGACATAAGTAAAATAATAGAAGAAAAGTTTCAAGATTTCAGACCAGATTTGACATACCCGAATGATTCAGATACTTTACCGTTGTTTAATGATGAATATATGGTTACTAATCCGTGGCATCAACTTTTGGATGTATTAAAAGACTATGAAGTAGTAGCACATAGAGATACTACTGAATTAATAAAGAGAGATATTCCATTTATTTATCTTATAGGAGTTAGATCAGGCCCACAAGAATGGGAAACTGATGATAGAAATAAATTATTTCATAATATAAAACAACATACTAAAAATTATATTAAAGATGGTAAGGTATTGGTAATAGTTGATATGTCTGGAGAAGGATATCCAGTAGAAAATTTAGACGAATTAACTTTTTCAGAAACAGGAGTAATTCCAAATATACCAATTGAAATAGAAACGGCCGCGAATAGAGAAGAATTTCCATTAACTAATATGTGTTATTTAACTGGAAATGCCGAGGCAGTAAATTATGAACCAACTAAGATTAATATTATTAATTTGTGTTGGTCTGAAATTGCAGTAAAGAAGTCAAATAATGAGGTAACGGATCTTTTTGAAGAAGTTTTAGAATATAAGAAAAAGAATGTACGTAGACCAACTACAAAACATTTTTTAAGTCTTTGTAAGTTAGTAAAGGATTGGCGTTTATATCATTCGTTAGGTTTAAATCATTATAATTTACACGAAAAGGGATTAACTTCATTAATTATACCTAAAAATCAAGTACAAGTATTTAATGAAAGAAAATGGCCAGGAGCAGCAGCTAACCCTTATGATTCAAGGATAGATGATTCTTCTGATGAAACAGATTTTGAGTTTAATGAAAATATAACAGAGTTTGAAGAATATATTAGAGTAATAAAACTTAAACTTCGATTGATAGGCAATACGGAACACGGAAGTTATGTAAAATCTGATGAGAATATAAAAAGTTTACTTGAAAAATTACCTTTGTATGTTGATTTAAAATCTTTTAAACAAGACGATGGAACACCTATTAGTGGATTTAGTGTATGGGATAATAGTTTTTATGATGATACATTTTTTTCTTATTTATATGAAAGTTATGCATATAATACTAAAACTACTTATATATCAGAAAAATTTTGGAAAACAGTTTTAAATTTTCATCCAACAATATTAGTTACTAATCCACATACTTTGAGATATTTAAAGGAGAAAGGATATAAAACATTCTCACCATTTATAGATGAGAGTTATGATAATGAAGAAGATTTTGATGTTAGGTCAAAAATGTTATTATCGGAAGTTAATAGATTATGTGAAATGAGTAAAACAGAAATGTTGGATTGGTATACTAAACAATCTGATATTCTTATTCATAATTTTAAAAAATATTATGAGGATGATGTTATAATAAAACCAGTTAATAAAATTAAAGAATTGTATAATATATTATGAGTGAAATTAAATTTGGGTGGGATTATTGGGATTACACAAGACAACCTGATATTAGAAAAATAATAAAAAAAGATTTTAGTGGATTTTCTCCTGATGGGGTGTATCCAAATGATTCTGATACTTTGCCTTTATTTGATTCTAATTTTCAACCAACAAACGCTTGGCACAACATTTATAATATATTACAACACCATTATGATGGATATACTGAACTTGGAAATAAAGATACTACCGAATATATAAAAAATAATGAAACATTTATATATGTTATAGCAACAAATGGTGGGCCAACATTGTGGTGTGGTGGAGATAGCGAAAGAAATACTCTATTTCATAATATAAAAGAACACACAAAAGAATATATTAGAAAAGGTAAAGTACTTGTTACTATAGATTTGTCATTTGAAGGATTTCCTATAAATGGTGAGGATAAGTTGAGTATTTTAGATATGGGAAAACATCCTAATTTAGCTGAGGTGGTTCATAGACGAGCCGAAGAAGAAAAATTTCCAATAGAAAATATAGTATTCTTGAGTGCAAATTATAAAGATGTAGACTATTATAAAAATTGGTGTAAACGAAATAAAATTGAAACACCTATGAATTGGGTTTTACTTGATTGGTGCCAGAGAGCCATTTCTTCAGATTATAAACACTTAACAGATAGATTTGAGGATCACTTTAATTATAAAAAAGATAATTTAGATAAAATGAAACATTATTTGTGCTTGTGTAGGAGATTAAAAAATTCAAGATTATTTCATCATTTAGGATTAAATTATTTTAATTTGTTAGATAAAGGTTCAGTATCTTGTATTTTACCAAGAAGGGAAATTTCACATTTATTTCCTGAATTAAATATAGATAAATCTAAGATGGAAATGGATCATGCAGGAACTAAAACTTTTAGTGATTGTGCTAATTTAGAAGACTATGAATTTAATAAAACCTTGAAAGATAATGAAATATTAGATGATATTGCTGATGATTTTTATTTTAGGTTTAAACATCTTGAAGTATTAGGACGGACTAAATATTTATATAAAGTTAGAGATAAGTATAATATAAGAGATTTTTTAAAAAAGTTACCTTTGACTGTAGATAGAAAAACTCACGATACTTTAGATTCGTTTCATCATTGGGATTCAAAGTTATATAAAGATACTATGTTTTCTTATATATATGAAACGTGGTCTTTGTCAAATAATATGGTTTTCTTTTCAGAAAAGATTTATAAGGCAATTTTAAACTTTCATCCATTTTTGGGAATGATTAATTCAGATACTTTAAAGTTTATGGAAAGAAATGGGTATAAGAGTTTTTCACCGTTCATAGATGAAAGTTATGATGACGAAGGTGATCCAGATATTAGAAGTGAGTTATTATTAAAAGAAATGGTGAGATTATGTGAAATGCCAATAAATAAAATGTTAGATTGGTATGGTGATCAATCAGATATATTGATACATAATTACGATGTTTTTATGAATAACACACATTTAGAGAAAAGTACAAAACAATTTTTAAAAATATGGGAGAGGGTTGATGGATAGGAAGAGAATACCTTTATATCATGAAAGAGCTAAGGAAATTTTTAGTTGGACAGGTACTAAATCGAAATTTGGAAAGGAAATTGGGAGAGATGGTAGTATGGGATTACCATTTCCAAATTGTTTACCAGAATTAGTATGGAATGAGTTTAAAGAAAGTGAACATGAAGATGCAAATTGGTTTTTACAAGAAGGTAGTGAGGAAGTAAAGAAAATTAGAGCAGAACAAAAACACCCATTTCTAATAATGTCACATTATGGATTTTTAGTCACTCCAGCATCCGAAGAAGAAAATTATGAAAAAATATGTAATGATTATGAGTTATTAATAACAAATAAGCGAGATGAAAAATATGTTTATTTAATACAACCACAGTCAGTAGATAGTGATTATATTTTTGAAGTTATAGATTATAATATGCCAAATGATGTAAAGGAAGATTTAAAGAACGATAGGGCTATTTTGTGTCTCTCATTTATTCAAGAAGGTGATTGTTATGAAACATTTTTTACAGATGTTTATAATTTTTGTAAAGAATTTGGTATGCCACATAAAAATTTTGTATTTTGTTCGAATAATGCTAATTTAGAAGTTCAATATGATGAGTATTGCGAGAAAAATAATATTACAGATAAGTCTACAATGATTTCAATTTATTATTATTATAATCATGTTTCATCAATGTATAGATTAGATTATAAGTGTTATAAAAATAATTGGGAGCCACCTCAAACAGTAAGAATTACGAAGGAAGATGAAGATTCAAATTTTCACCATGATGGATTTAGAATAAATACATTGGAGAGATTTAATCCATTGAGAAAGGAAATTAGACCGTATCATTATATGTGTTATAATAGACAACCAAAACTACATAGAACATTGATGGTAGCTTATTTGATGAAGGAGAATTTATTAGATAAGGGATTGGTAAGTTTAGCTTCTGTATATGCTATAAGTGCAGCTGAAGCTGATAAGTATCAACCTACTTATAGAAATATACGAACACCAATATATACAGAAGAAGAAAAGGCAAAAATAATGCCTTATTGGGATAAAGTAATAAAACAAGGTTCATTTACTGTAGATTTAAATGAAAAAGAGATGGAGCATGTTTGGTTATCCTCATGGATAGACGTTTTTCCAACTGTATATAATCAATGTTATTTTTCAGTAGTGAGTTCTACAAGTTTTGATACTACTTGGTGCCATCCTGATGAAAAATTTTGGAAGGATTTGGGACAATTTAAACCATTTATTTGGGTTGGGCCTGCACATTCATTACAACATCTACGCAAACAGGGATTTAAAACATTTTCACCTTGGATTGATGAAAGTTATGATGAGGAAGAAGATTGTGAAAAACGCTTTCTGATGATAGTGGATGAAATCAAACGGCTGTGTGATATGAGTTTAGAAGAAATACACGAGTGGTATCACGAAATGGAAGATATTTTGAAACATAATTGGAGAAGAATATTAGATTATAATCCGTCACCATTTTTTAAACCATACAATAAACTTTATGATTTACTGTAGTAACTAACTATTTATATATAAGTCGAGTAGAGCTAACACGGGTGAAAATCCTGAAAGACCTATCCCTCTACATTTAGACTATAAAACAAGGGTGGCATCAAGGTAAATTGGTGCCTTCATTTATTGGAGGCTTTTTAATGCGAGTTTT
>CALBXV010000459.1 GCA_937890045.1 uncultured archaeon | reverse complement strand
ATAATCTTTCATGCATTCATTTTATTAGAATACAATTAATTACACCATCTTGCCCTGGACGTGAAGTAATTGTTGCTATTCCATGTTCGGTTTCAATAGTTGATCCTTTAGTTAATATTCCTCTTCTTTCATAATCTCTATTTGCCTTATTCTTAACGGTTTTGATAATTTTACTTTTAATAATTTTTTTTGTTGTTTTATCAGATACATTTGCATATTCTGCTTTAATATTTGAAATTTTAATACCAGTACCTCTAATTTGTTTTATACGTTTTTGTTCTTTACCAATTTGTGATTCTGCTGCATATCTATCTATTTGCATAATTTGCCGTCCTCGACTTTGCGGTCTTCTACCTCCTGTTTTTTTTCTTTTTCGAAGATTCTCAACTGATTTTAACATTAACCATAATAAATTAAATAATAAAATTTAAACTTATATTAAATATCGTTGTTGAATCTGATTTTATTATAGAAATTATCTAATTAAAATTAAAATTTATTGTTGAATTTTCAAAATTATATTACTAAAAATTTGATTTAATATTTTTATCTCGTGTTAATTGTTGTTTCATTGTTTTTAATTCTTCACTTAATCCAAATGTATCAGAAAATAAATTTGTAGTTTTATATAATTTATTTCTACCTGAAGTTTCTGAACTAATGAATCCCATTTGTTGCAGAATCTTCAAGTGTTTATATGATTGTGATCCACGTTGATTTGCAATATCACTTGAATTAATAGGTTGAAAATAAACAATATAAGATAGTGTTTTTAATATGGATGATGGTAATAATGGTTTTAAAGTAAATTTTTTTGCAATATTTCCATATTTAGGTTTTAACTGCATAACAAATTTATCACCTATTAGTCTTGCTACTTGAACAGCACGCAGATGCTTATTTATATCTTCTTCCACTAATTTTGTAAGTCTTATAGCCTTTGAATTGGATTTTATACCTGCAGCTTTTGCTAATTCATTTGGTCTTAAAGGACGACCTGACGCGTATAAGGCAGCTTCAATCCGCGATTTTAATATTTCATCATTATTTTTGTTTTTCAATTATTATTTCATCATCTTTCTGATTAATTATTATTAAATTTTCCATTGCTATGAATAATAAAAGTATAAATGATCTAATTTTTTCTGAATAACTTTGCTTATAAACATATGAGTTAAAATTCAGATGTTCTGATTTATTTAATTCTCTTAATAAATCTTCTCTAAATTCTGAAATTAGATTATTAATTTCTGTATATGCTTTATCTATTTCAATATCTGGTATTGGTGATTCAATATTAACGTTATTTTCTTCAGTCTTATCTGAAACATTATCTAAAATAGATTGAAGAGCTGTTACTAAATCATCTGTTGATACTGAATGTAATTCAAATCTGAATGGTAAATTTAATATTGTAGGAATTTCAAGAGGTCCTGAATAATTTATTTGTTTTTTTGGTAATTCTTTTTCTTTCATAAATAAATTTTCAACCTTTAATCTGTATATTAATGAAGAAGTAACTGCGGCTGAACCACATATTCTTAAATCTAAGAATTTAGAATCTTTTAAGATCTTTTCTAGTAGTTCAAGAAGATAAGTTAAATTAATTTCCCAAGTATTTTTAGATTTGATATTTGTTGGATTAATTAGAATATTTAATGGAGATTTTGAAACAGATTTGTAAATATCAGACATTTCTTACTTTAATCTCCATTCCCGGTTGATATTTTATAGTCTTTGACACTCCATTTTGATTATATACTCCATAAATTAATGAAGCTTTGGAAATCACTAAATCTTTTAATGAAACTATTATTATCTGTGATTCTCTTGCTTTTTCTTTGAGAATCTCTGCTAATTTACCTGCATTTATAGGATCTAAATGTGCATCAATTTCATCAAATAAGTAAAATGGTGATGGATAAACAGCTTGAATTGCAAGAATTAATGATAATCCACAAACCGTTTTTTCTCCTCCACTAACAGATAGTGACTCTCTAGCATTTTTATTCGGAAATTGCGTCATTAGAAATATTCCGCTTGAAAAAATATCCTGAGGATTTTCAATTTCTAACCACGCTGACCCTTGTGTTATCTCATTAAATAATTTTCTCAGTTCACGGTCAATTTTATTATACGCTTCTAAAAATATTTTACGTTTTTCTGAATCTATGTTCTCTATAAATCTAATTATTGATGTTCTTTCTTCATCTAATTGGTTTCTACGTGTTGAAATATTCTTATAATTTTGAAATACACTACCATAATTTTTATCAGCTAATAAATTAACACCTTTTTTTAATTCTTCATATTCATTATTTAACTCCCTTAGTAACACATCAACATTATCAAAAAATTCTATTGGATTATTATATCCATAAAACGTTAACTCTGACAAATATTGTTTCTCCTTTAGTTCCATATTTTCAATATCTTTTTGAATATTAATTATTTCTTTATCTATAGTATTAATTTTATTATTTAATTCATTAACTCTTGTTCTGTTACGTTTTAATTTATTATCATATTTCAATAATATGGGTTTAGACTTCTGTTGAGATTTATATAATATTCTTTCTTCTGCCTTGATTATTTTTAATCTTTCTTTTACTTTTTTATATGATTCTAAGTTATTAATAATTGAGCGATTCTCTAATTTAAGAGATTTTTGATTTTTTACTATTTGTTTTTTACTGTTAGTAATTGCAGGTTTAATATTATTTTTTATATAACCATTAAATTGAGTTAATTCTCCAATTTTTTCTTGTTCTTTTCTATTTAATAAATTAACTTTCTTATTAATCTCTGAGTATTGTTGATCTATCTGACTAATTTCAGAATTCAGTTGCTCATCCGTCTCATTTATAGATTTATCATCTAATTTATTAATTTTTAATTTGTTATCTGATAATTTATTATTTAATATGTGTGTTTGATTGTTTAGTCTATCATCACTTTTTTTTAGGTCTTTAATCTGTGTTGATATATTTGATATAAACTTTTTATATCGTATTACAATTTTCTCCGATTCAATTACTTGTTCATCTAGTTTTTTTATGTTTAAACTACGTTTAAATTTCTCTTTTTCAAGTTCTTTAACTTGCAAATCAAATTTTGAAAGCACTGAATTTCTTTTATCTACCATTTTTTTTAATGATGTGACTGCATTATTTATTGTATTAAACGTTGGTGCGTTACGGATTATTCTAGTTATATTAGTCATTTTTTCTATTGAAAATGATTCATATGCTTTAATTTTCGGTTCAAATATATCACCTGATAATGTAACAGCTTTAATACCACGTGAAGAAATCAAATATCCTGATTGAGTAGAATTTACTACTACACTGTCACCAAATATAAAATTAATTACTCCCTGAATATCTGCATTTGTATTAATTATGTTAGATAAAGTATCAATTATTTCTTTATTCTTTATTTTTACACTTTTAGTTTTATGTACTTCACTTAAGGGTATTATTACTATATCTTTAATGTTCATAACTTCTAGCTTATTTATTATCTCCATCATTGAGTTCACATCCTCAACAATAATTGATTTTAACCATCTTTTGCCCACTGAATTAACTGCTTTTTTATATCTTAGATTATATTGAATTAATTTATCTAAACGACCTATAACTCCTTTTATTTCACCAATATTCTGTAATTCTTCAATTTTATCATAGTTAATATCATCCATAAGCTTATTTGCTAATTCTTTCTGAGCGTCATAACGTGTAACTTCAGAATTTGCTTTACTAAGAATTTCTATAGCGGAATTTATTTCTTTACCTAATTTCTGTTTACGTTCAACTAATAAGTCCAACGTTTTTGTAACTTGTATATTTGAGTCATTTGCATCATTTTTTAAATCTTTACTTTTCTTAATACTATCATTTATTTTCTTTAGATAATCTGAAAAAGATCTTGATTTATCTTCTAGAATTTTTATTTTTTCATTTATATTTGTTTTTTTGTTATTTATTTGATCAATTTTATTTTTTATATTATATTCAATATTCTTATAAGATAAAATTCTTGATTGAGATCTTTTAAATTGAACATTATTTCTAGATGATATTCTTCTTAATTTATTTCTTTTATTATTAATTGTTATTAGATTTTTATTAAGTGATTTACGACTTTTTTTAATATCTGTTATTATATTTTTCAATAATTTGACTTGTTTGATTTTATTCTTTAATTCAACATCATTTTTAGATATTAACTTAGTTAATCTTGGGATTTCTTGTTCCCAATTTTTTACTAATTTTTTAGATCTTTTTATCTTAATATTTAATATATTTATTTCTCCATTTACTTTATTTATTTCATTATGTATTTCATATTGTTTATTAGAATGTTTATCAACAAACGTTTCTATAAATTTAGCTTTCTCTAATTCTTTTGAATTAATGCTGTTAATTATTGATTTCTGACCACTCTTTGTATTACTAAGCTTATCTTCTAAGCTAATTTTATTTTCGTTGTTTATACTTATGTCCTGTTTTAAATCAAATAAATTTCTAGAAATTACTGATGCACGTAATCCTCTTATTTGTTTCTCTAGTTGCTCTAATCTAATTTGATCATTTCGTTCACCTTCTAATTCATATACTCTATTTTTAATTTCACCTATTCTAGCACTTGCAACTTGTAGTTTAATATCTGCATCATTTAATTGTTTCATAGATTCTGATTTTCTTTCGTCAAATTGTGAAACTCCTACCAAATCTTCAATTAATTTTCGTTTATCTTCTGGCTTTAGTTCTGATACTTGCATCATCTTCCCTTGTGGAACTATTTGAAGACTCCTTGGTTCTATCAGAGATATTTTTAACATTTCTTGTAAAATATTTTTCTGAATACGTTTATTATTTAAATAATAAGTGTTTTCTCCTGTATCTTTTAATTCTCTACTTATAGTTACATTATCTATATCTACAGGTATTTTTCTCTCAATATTATCTAATGTAATTGAAACTTTAGTTCTATTAGATCTCTTACCCTTGTTTCCGCCATCATATAATAATGAATTTAATTTATTAACACGTAATAAACTCGGATTACTTTCTCCTAAACAAAAAGTTATAGCATCAAATATGTTAGATTTACCTGATCCATTTGGGCCAGTTATAGCAATTAGACCCTTATCCAAACTAAGAGAAGTTGTTATATTTCCTAGTGATTTAAATCCTTTAGTATCTATTTTTTTTATTAAAGTCATTCATAATCACTCTGTGATATTAACTAAACGCAATATTGAAATAAATATTTAATCCATTTATTTTAAATTTAGCGTTAATTACGAAAAAATAACGTTATAATAAAATATTAATTATTATTATTAACCATTTAATGTATAATAAACGTAATAAAATATTACTTAATCAAATGCATAACTCTGGTTTTTCATATGCTATTCTAACTTTGCCTGAAAATATTTTTTATATGACTGGTTTTTGGGGTCATGGTATATTGGTAATAAATGAAAATCAAAATCTTTTGATAACTAGCACTTTAGAAAAAAATAAAGCAAAAGTCTTAGCTAAAAATTGTGAAATACTTGTAATAAAAAATTGGAATAAAATAATTGATAAAATTGAAACTATATGTTCTAAAAAGAAAAAATTTTTTGATAGTAATAATTTTATGTTAAATAATAAATTACATGATGATATAATTGTTAATTCTGATATAATTTATAATATGCGTAGAACTAAAGATGAGTATGAATTAAACTCAATACTTAAGGCATCACAAATGATAGATAAACTTTATTTGCTTATTGAAAATGAAGTAAAAATTGGTATGAGTGAAAGAAATATAGCTTCTTTACTTTTGTCTGAAATTATATCTAACGGCTATGATCTTGTTAGTACACCTCTAAGTACTACTCCATTAATCGTCGCTTCTGGTCCACATTCTTCATTTCCACATTCAGATTTATCTGATCGTAATATACAAGAAGGTGATTTATTAACAGTTGATATATTTATTCGATCTAATGGTTATGTATCAGATTCTACACGTACATTTGGAGTAGGAAGAATAGATAAAAAGTTAATACATTTGTATGAAATAGTTCAATCTGCTCAAAATATTGGTTTTAACAATGTTAAAGAAAATATATTTACAAAATTGATTGATAAGAAAGTAAGAACTTTTATTGAAGAAAAAAAGTTAGGTAAATATTTCATACATGGTACTGGACACGGAGTAGGATTAGATGTTCACGAACCACCAATTATTAATCCAAATAGTCAAGATATTCTAAAATTAAATGATGTAATTACAATTGAACCTGGTATATATTTTCCTAATAAATTTGGAATACGAATAGAAGATACAATTCTAGTTTCTAATCCTTCTAAATCACTTCTAAATTATACTAAAGACTTAATTACAATAGGATAAACTTTTAATTTTATTTAAAAATTATTTTTATAAATTTTCTAGATATTTTTCTGCGTCAATTGCTGCTTTGCAACCATCAGATGCAGCAGTTACAGCTTGTTTATATCTAATATCGTTAACGTCACCTGCAACAAAAACACCAGGTACATTTGTATTTGAATTTTTTTGTTTAATTATGTAACCGTCTTTATTCATTTTTATTTTATTTATGAAAATATCTGTGTTAGGTTTATGACCAATTGCTATAAATAATCCATCACATTTTAACATTGTTTGATTATTATCCTGTATATTTTTTATTTCTATTCCTTCCACTTTATCATTACCAATTACATTATTTATTACTGTGTTCCAAATAAAACGGATCTTAGAATTATTAAAGGCTTGTTCTTGCATTATTTTAGAAGCACGTAATTTATCCCGTCTGTGAATTATTATTACTTCTTTTGCAAATTTAGTAAGAAATTTTGCTTCTTCCATTGCTGTATCTCCGCCTCCAACAACTGCTACCACTTTATTTTTAAAAAAGAAACCATCACATGTAGCACAAGCAGAAACACCTTTTCCAATTAATTTCTGCTCTGATGGAATATTTAACCATTTTGCTGAAGCACCAGTAGCAATTATTATTGTTTCAGTACTGATTATATCATTATTAATTTTAATTTCATATGGTTTTTTAGTTAAGTCAGCATCAATTGCATCATCATTAATTATTCTAACCTTAAATCTTTCTGCTTGTTTTTTTACATTTTCCATTAATTCTGGTCCTTGAATACCTTCTGGAAATCCAGGATAGTTGTCTACATCTGTAGTAATCATTAGTTGTCCTCCCCATGGAGTTCCAGCAATAACTAAAGGATTTAAATTTGCTCGCGCTGCATAAATAGCCGCTGTTAATCCTGCTAGTCCAGAACCTAAAATAACAAGTTTTTCTTTCATATATATTACTTATAATTTTTTTATTATATTAATTCTTAGGATATTGCTTTTATAATCTCATTTTCGTATGATTGTTTATTTGACGCACCAACCATTCTAGTTAAAACCTCACCATTTTTAAATATAAATAAAGTTGGTATACCACTAACTCCAAATTTTGTTGCAATATCAGGACTTTTGTCTACATCTAATTTAAAAAATTTCATTTTATCATTATATTGATCAGCTAATTCTTTAATAATAGGTGATATTGTACGGCATGGTCCACACCAATCTGCATAAAAATCCACAAATACCGGTAGACTATTTTCAAGAACATTTTTGTTAAAACTTGCTGAATCTGTATTATTCATAATTTCCATAGAACTTCACAATAAAAATATTATTCTATGATATTTAAAAATACTTATTAATTAATATTAAAAGTAGTTTTATCACACATCTTATAGTTGAATTTAAATATGAATAAAACTCTAAAAAATAAATTAGAGTAACATGTTTAATCCTTTTGGTTTAGAAATAATTGTACCTATTGCAGGTGTAATGGCGTTACTCTTTGCATTATATCTTGCTTGGTCTATAAATAAAGAAAGTCCTGGCACTGATAAAATGTTAGAAATTTATGAAGCTATAAGGGAAGGCTCTAAAGCGTATTTGTCAAGACAAACAAAAACAATAGCTCTTATATCTATAGTACTTACTGTTATACTCTATTTTGTTTTTGACTATAATAATTCTTCATATAATAGTCTACCGCTAACATCTTCTGCTTTTCTTATAGGTGCCGTTTGTTCATTACTAGCAGGATATCTTGGTATGGATGTTGCCACTAAAGCTAATGCAAGAACTACTTTTGCTGCTCAAAAAGGAGTTGAAAAACCATTAAAAATTGCATTTAACGGTGGATTAGTTATGGGGCTCTTTAATGTTGGATTAAGTTTATTAGCTGTTACAGGATTATTTTATATTTTTCCACTTATATCTGGATTAGAAATAACACATGCGCCAGAGTTAATTGTTGGTTTAGGTTTTGGTGCTAGTTTAGCTGCATTATTTGCTCAATTAGGTGGCGGTATATATACAAAAGCTGCTGATGTTGGAGCAGATTTAGTTGGTAAAGTAGAAGCTGGAATACCTGAAGATGACCCAAGAAACCCTGCTGTTATTGCTGATAATGTAGGAGATAATGTAGGAGATGTTGCAGGAAGAGGAGCTGATCTCTTTGAATCTATGACTGCTGAAAATATTGGTGCAATGATAATTGGAGCAACATTATATGTTTTAACAGGTAATTTCTTTTTCTTAATTTTCCCATTATTAGCTCGAGCTATTGGAATATTTGGTACAATTATTGGTGCTCCATTTGTTAGAGGTAAAAATTTCTCTGATCCAATGGTCCCATTAAGAAATGGAATGATTGTAACTACTATATTCGTTGTTATTGCATTATATTTCCTTACTACTGTCACATTAGGCAGTGTTCAATTATATTATGCTGCTTTATCAGGTGTAATAGCTAGTATAATAATATTTCTAATAACGGAATATTATACTTCTATTAAATATAGACCTGTAAAAGAAATTACTAATTCATCTAAAAGCGGTCCAGCTATTAATGTAATTAGTGGTTTTTCTGTAGGGCTTGAAAGTACAGCTTTACCTGTAATAGCAATAGTTGTGACAATATTAGTTGGATTCTTTTTTGGACAAAACTTCTGGGTAGAACAAGGATTAGATCCCAATCTAATATATTTAGGTGGAATATATGGTACTGCCGTAGCTACTATGGGTATGCTATCTGTAGCAGGAATGATTTTAGGTATGGACGGATTTGGACCAATAGTTGATAATGCTGCTGGTATTGCTGAAATGTCTGGTGCTAATGAATCAGTGAGAAATCACTTAGATAAATTTGACGCTGCTGGAAATACTACAAAATCCTTAACCAAAGGTTATGCTTTAGGATCTGCTGGTTTAGCCGCTATTTTATTATTCCAAGCATATATTGATGTTACTCATATTGCATATGATCAGATAGGTTCTATGGTCGTCGTGAATTTACTAGATGTCAAAGTATTAGCCGGTCTTTTTATTGGTGGTTTACTTCCATTTCTGTTTAGTGCATTAGCAGTTCGAGCTGTTGGTCGTACAGCATACAAAGTTGTTGAAGAAGTTCGTAGACAATTCAAAGAAATTCCTGGTATAATGAAAGGAACTGCAAAACCTGATTATTCAAAATGTGTTGATATTAGTACAATCGCTGCACTTAAAGAAATGATAATTCCAGGTATACTACCTATTATATTTCCTATTGTAATTGGATTTACTCTTGGTCCAGCAGCAGTAGGTGCTTTACTAATAAGTGCTACAGTTACTGGAACATTGTTAGCATTCTTAATGAATACTGGTGGAGCTGCATGGGATAATGCTAAAAAAGCTATTGAATTGGGAGCATTAGGTGGAAAAGGCTCTGAAGCTCATAAAGCAGCTGTAGCTGGTGATACAGTTGGTGATCCACTAAAAGATTGTGCCGGACCATCATTACATGTTCTAGTTAAATTAATAAATACCGTTGCTTTAACATTCGGTAGCTTATTTGTTCTTATAGCAATATTATAAAATATCAATTGTTAATTCTATAATTTTTAAATTAAAATTATATAATTAATATAAAATATCTATTATAGTAATATATTTACATACTGAAAGTTTTATATTATCTTTGTTGGAGAGGTGTCGGAGCGGTTACGAATCCGCCTGCAAAGCGGATCCACGTGGGTTCGAATCCCACCCTCTCCTTTATTATTAAGAAATAAGTAAAAAATAAAAGTCATTAATATTACTTATTTATATGGAATTTTCAGATTCATTTTTAGTTGATGCTTCTATTAAACAAGTTTATTCTACTATTCTTGATCCTCATGCTATATCAAGTTGTTTACCTGACTTAGAAAGTATGGAAGTTATCGATGAAAACAAATTTAAAGCTAAATTTAAAGTTGGTTTATCATATATTCGTGGGTCTGTTAACTTTGAGTTTACACTTACAGATAAAATAGAAAATAAACATGCAAAATTAATAGGTGTAGGAACTGGATTATCAAGTACGATTAATATTGAAACCAGTTTTGATCTCTCAGAAAATGAAGATAAAACTAAGATTTCTTGGACTGCACAATCAATTGTTGAAGGATTAATGGCTAGTATAGGGTCTAAATTAGTTAATATTCAAACTAAAAAACAGATTGATCAATTAATTGAAGGATTAAAAACAAAACTAGAAAATCTATAAAAGAAAATTAAATTTTTATATTCTATTTTTTAGTACTTTTTCCCAAAATATTTTGTTTCTATCTAGTGGAATATATAATGTCACTCTATCTAATAAATTACTGTATTTTGATCTTATCTGATCTAGAATTTTACTTGGTTTAGAAATAATTGCAAATTCTTCTAACATTGAATCTGTTATTAATTTTCTCATATCGTTCCATTTTTTTAATCTTGCTAATTTACTTAACTCATCTGTTATCTTATCAAATCCATGAATCCTTGCTATGTTTCTATAAGTTGGAGTTGAAGAATAAAATGCTATTTGCATTTTTATTATTTCTTTAGATATTTGTAATTCTTCTTCACTCTCTCCAGTTATTGACATTATTGTTGCTGATCTAGTTATCTCATTTATTTTTCTTCCACTTTTTTCAGAACCAATTTTTATGTTTGGTATTATTACTTCTTTTATATATCTTGGAGAGTTTAACGGATGTATATGAATTCCATCTCCTAATTCTCCAACTAGTTTACACATGTCTTTATTGACAGCTGCAAGAAATATTGGAATCTTAGGATTATTTATTGGTCCAGGATCAAAAAATTCTGTCATAAGCGAAAATTTGTAATGTTTACCAATATAATTTAACGGTTTATTTAATTGCCATGAATTCCATATGCTTTGTAATCCATTAATTATATCTCTCATTCTTGTTATAGGGGAATACCATTCCATTCCAAATCTATTTATTATATGTCCTTTTGTCTGACTACCTAGTCCTAATATAAATCTTCCATTAGATAATTTTTGCATATTCCACGCTGAATATGCTAAATTCATTGGACTTCTAGTAAAAGCCAATGCTATTGATGTAATTAAATTTAAATTCTTAGTAAAATATGATGCTAATGTTAATGGAATAAATGGATTATATTTTATTTCGCTAACTGTTATTCCATCAAAACCAATTTTTTCAGCATATTGTACTAATTCAGGTATTTCTTTAATATTCTCTGATTCAAGTTGAGCGTCAATTTTCATTTTGTATTATACTTGTATTTTATGTCTAATTTTATTTATTTTCTCTTAGTTTTCTTCTTAATACTTTACCAATAATTGTTTTTGGTAATTCTTGTTTAAATTCAATTATTTTTGGTATTTTATATGGTGCTATTTTATCTTTACACCATTGTTTAATATCTTCAGCAGTAACTTTCGTCTCTTCGTTTAATACTATAACTGCTTTTATTGTTTCACCTACTTGAGGGTCAGGTACTCCAATTACTGCAGCTTCTCTTATTTTAGGATGTTTATATAATAAAGTTTCAATTTCTGCTGGGACTACTAAATATCCCTTATATTTTACAATATCTTTTATTCTGTCTACAAAATAAAAGTATCCGTCCTTATCAAATTTTGCTAAATCACCTGTCCTGAACCATTTCTCATTGTTTATTTTTATAAACGCGTTTTTATTTTCTTCATCTTTTTTCCAATATCCCTGCATTACCTGTGGTCCATTAATTACTAATTCACCTTCTGTATCAATTTTGTTTATTATTTTTTTATCTTTTATTCCTATTACTGCTGCATGTGTATTGGGTATTGGAATTCCAAATGAATTAGTTTTTACTTTATCAAATGGTGTAACGTGAGTAATAGGGCTTGTTTCTGATAATCCATAACCTTGAATTATATCCTTACCAGTTTTCTTTTTCCATTCATCTGCTGTATTTGAATGTAAGAAATCTGCTCCTGAAAAGAAAAATTTCACACTTGATAAATATTCTTCAAAACCTTGTTGTTTTAATATGGCGTTATATAATGTTGGTATTCCATAAAATATTGTGCTTTTATATTTCTTAACTGAATTTAATAAAAGTGGTAAATCTAATTTTGGTAGAATTAATAAACTGTGACCATAAGCTAAAGAATTACCTAATAATACTACTTGACCATAAATGTGAAAGAAAGGAAGTAAAGCTAATATGTTTTCTCCACTTTTGTCTACAAATTGTTCCATCATAGTATAAGCCAAAAATCTATCAGAAACTATATTTCCATGTGTTAACATTACACCTTTAGATAGACCTGTTGTTCCTCCAGTATATTGTATTGCAGCCAGATCTTCTGGATTAATTTTTATATTGGTTTCTAATTCATCAATTTTCATTAAATCTCTAAAATCATGTACTTTATTTTTATCGTATTTCTCTGATGGTATTTTTTTGAGTAATTTACCTAAAAAGCTTTTTGCAGGGGATATATAATCTGCAACATTTGTTACAATTATGTTTTTAACTTTGGTTTTATCTTTTATTTCTAATACGTTTCTGTGGTTAATATCTAGACATATCACTGTTTCTGCTTCTGAATCGTTTAATATGTATTGTATTTCTGATTTTGTAAATAATGGATTAATAGGAACTGTTATTGCGCCTATCTTTAAAGCTCCAAGATATCCAAAAACAAATTGTGGGCAATTAGGTAAATAAATTACTACTTTATCTTTTTTTTTAATATTTAATTTCTTTAATGCTGATGCAAATCTTGCTATATATGATTTCATTTCTTTGTAACTGAATTCTGATCCTAGAAAATATAATGCTGTATTATTTGGATATTTCTCTGCTATTTCTTCTATTGCCTCAATATATGATTGTTTTGGAATATCATATTCTGATTTTACATTTTTTGGATAACTATTTTTCCAAATCTTATTTTTTATTTCTGATTGTTTACTCAATAATAATTATATTATATCGTTAATTATAATTAAGGTTGACTGTTTTAATTTATTTTTTATTAATAGAAATTTACTAAT
>CALBXV010000458.1 GCA_937890045.1 uncultured archaeon | reverse complement strand
ATACATTGGATAAACAACTATTGCTTTATATGTTGTCATTTATTTCTCCTTAATTAAAGTTGTTTTTATGTGGTCTGAATCAGTTACATCGTGCAATTCGGTATGTATTTCATTATCACCAATATCTCCACTCATTGCTTTTTCCTGTGCTTCCCACTCATCGACAGCTTCAATTTCTACTTCTTTTCTTACGATGTGTTCTTCCCACCATAATACTTGGTATTTCTTCATTATTATTCCTTTCTATTTATGAATTATTTCACTTCTCTTTTTAAACAATTTTCATGTTTAAAACTTCTGTCAATTATATTATAAGATTGGTACGCATTCCAGTAACGGTCATGGTTTTTAAAACATCCCAATTGTTTTTTAATTTCTTGAAATGCCATATCCCTGTAATGTTCACCATATCCATATTGAAATGGGACATACAGTGTTTTGCTATTTTTCATACCGAAATTTATAGTAATTATAGCGGAGAAATAGCTATTTCCATTAATCTTATCGAACCATTCCTTAGCAGTAATATCTACTGTTTTTATTTTTCTTGCGTTCATTCTTTTACTCCTTTATTGATTTGTTTCATTTCTCCTATTATGTCGAGTATTTTCGACTTACTACTAGTTAATTCATACCCCACTCTCTAAAGTTATCTACTACAATTTGACAGAGGTCATCTACATTTAAGTTCGTAAACTCATATTCTCTATCAAGTAAAGGAGACATATACGCAATAATATCTTCTTGTATTTGTTCTTTAATTGAATAAGACTCTTTCGCATTCATTGAAATCTCCTTTCTTGTAATTTCTACTTTCTCTTCCTTTGTTTCCATAATACTCCCTTATTCCGCATGGTTTACATACATCCATTTCTACCTTAAACATTGCTGATACTAAATGATACCACTCCTTTCTGCCAGTAATATTTGTAGCTCTACACATTCTACATCTCTGATTGATTTTACTTGGTATTTGTGTTATCTTTGGTTTCATTATTAAACATCATCTACCTCAGCTTCTTCCTTCGTACTATAAAACTTACATCTATCACCATTAAATCCTACACGAAATCTACCTATTTGTCCATATCTTGTCTTTGCGGAAATTATCATACTTTCATATTTGCCATACTTCTGATGATCAAATATCCACCCATAGAATACAAACAACGCACTCTCTGCTGTTTGCTCTATTACACCACTCTCACTATAATCTGACATTCTTGGTGTAGGGTCTAGTCTTCTTTCTATATCTCTTGATAGCTGACTAACAAGTAATGCACTACAATTTTCATTCTTACACACCCACTTATAATCATTCATTACAGCCTCAAGTTCAAACCTTCTATCCTTTTTGCCCTTCACATCTATTAACTGTATATAATCATCTACTATTACATCAGGCTTATATCTTGCAATTTCGATCATGGTTTCATCTAATGAGCGAATATCATCATACATAGTAAGCTTCTTATATTTCTCACCTATAAAATCTGTCAGGGAATGCACTTTTTCGTTTGTAGGATCATCCAGGACACCTTTTCTTAGCATATCATAGATAAGATCATCACTTTCGATGACTACAAGCTTATTTACCATTGTATTGTTAGACATTTCTCTATTAAACATCATGACATGATAGTCTTGCTCAATGAGGCTCTTTACTATATTGATCATCATCGTCGATTTACCGTGGCTAGGCCTTCCACCAAGTACAGTTACTTCTTTCCTTGTCATGCCTCCTGCTGGTTTGTCCAACGCACTAATGCCATATGGAATAACATGATTGCCAGCTACAAGACTTTCATATGCTTCGCTTGCAATAATATCCATGCCTCTTCTTCGTGATGGTCTTAAGTCCTGCAATTCTGATATGAGCTTACTATGATCTTCAAGTACTAGGTCTATATCATCAGTAGAACTGCTAATTTTATATAGCTCATGAGCACTCTCCATTGATTTTCTATGAATAAACTTCTCCCAGACAATACGAGAGTATTCCTCAATGTTAGCAGTAGTGGGTACAGAGTCATACAGTCCTGTTATATAGTATATATCATCTGAAGCACTATTAAACTTCTTTTTATATGCTTCTACCACCGTTACTGTATCTATGGGTGATCGTCTATGATAAACATCTTCAATGCATTGCCATATCTTTCTATTACGCTCAGAATGAAATGCACTGACATTGCGAATCCATGCTTGTGCTTTTTCATAGGCAGAAGCGCCGTCACATAATATAGCGCCAAGCACAGCAGACTCAGCTTCTTTACTTGATGGAAGCACAGCAGTCATGACTTAGCGTTCAATGTATATCTGCCCATTCTAACCTTTTTATATCTTATGTTGTGGGCAGATTGTGAAAAATCCATGTCACGATGATAATCATATATTAGGTAGTATTGATCACCACAGTCTGCATCATCCATTTCTATTACACTACAAGGAATACCATTTTCATTCAGCGCTGAAGCAAGACTATCTATTGGATACCAATATCCATGCCTAACTCCATCAAATCTAAGCTCTAAATCAATAAGGTCATATCCCAGCTTATCTGCTAATTTAACTATTTTATGTCTTTGACCAACTGTTATCTGTCTCATTCTTCCCAACCGCTTTTTCTCTGACATTTCATTTTATCCTTTATTTATTCCATGATATGATTCTAGCTTTACAATCCTTTTAGACATTTTATTCGTTAGTTCTGTTATTGAATGCATACGATCATAAATATCTTTTATTTCCTTATATATATCAGCTTGATTTTTTATTATTACTTCGTTCTCACTTAGTTTTGACTTCATTTTTCCATTTCCTTTACTCATTGAATAGTTCTCCTTGTTTTTGAGGCTTATAGTTTGTTATTACTAAATCCTTCTTTATTGGCATTTTATTATCATTAAGTGGACTTTTTATGATTAGTTATGATGATAGAGATACAGTCATCAATCTATCTCGGGCGGAAGAGATCCCATCCTCTTTTTTTCATATTGTATCATACTATTCCTATTTACATTATGATTTAATATTATTGCCCTTAAATAACTCAATCCTTTGCCATCATATGCTAATCTGGCACTAATATATCTATCTATTGCCCAGCAAACAACCTCATCACTACACCCTGATATGGCCTGCATAAATCTCCACACATTATATAAACTTTGCTCTGACGGAATATGTTTATTAGCTTGCTTAACAGCATGTTTTATAGCTTTTTGAGTCTTATCATTTCTTGCATTGTACAAATTCTCTATAGCAATGGAGTAATTAGTAGATACTTCACTATTATTATATCCACATGCTTTACATTTCATTGATCAATGTGCCTCCTGCTATTTTATCTTTACCAAGCCTATGTTCTGGTGCATCAGTCCATATTACTATACACTCTATAATAATATCTTTAATAAAAATACCCCTCCATCCTAGCTCTGATATAAATTCAGTACTAGGCTTGAGCTCTTCTAATCTTTTATATTTTACAGATTTTTGTACTTTTGACATTAATATGTCTACATGGTGGGCATTTTTTTCTTCTTACTCCATATCCACTTATTTCTGAGTAGTAATCTATCCACTTTCTTACTCTACCATGGGTTGTATAATATCCAGAACTCCAAGTAGAATAACAAGATCTACAGTATTTTAGATTTGCCATTTTCTAATGAGAAAAAGGGGAGAAATTTGGGATAATTACATGACCAAGACAAATAAAATTCAATTTTCTCCCCTTTGATTGTCAGAATATAATGAATTCAGAATTGAATATCAAGAAAAATCGAAATTAAATTGATCACTTTTATCAGGTTCAAATTTGAAATCAATGAGAGAATATGTTTTGCTTCCCCATTTACTATGAAATTTCTTTTCATGAATCTGAAAATCATAATCCTTCAATTTCTCATAGGAAATGAACATTTCCATATCAAGAAACTCAACAGTTATGCCAACTTTCTGATTCTTAGCAGCCTCTATTATATAGTCCCTAATAGATGCGTACCCATCATGTAGCCTCTTTACTCTGTATCGTAGCATATAATCTTTAGGGAAGAGTATGTACTCTTCCCATCCTATTAAAATGGTAGATCATCACCCTGTAATTCATTTGCGGAAAGACGATCTCCCTCTCTAAGATTGAAATCAAATACCTTTACTGCTGTTCTCCACTCTTGTTGATCATCTGGTAATGCCCTGGTATCTGATGTAACATACCTTTCATGCCCTAACCTTACTATTGTAGGAAAACCCACTACATCATCTTCCTCTATAAGCATGAGGTTTTGAACTGCATGATCTCCATTCCCTATTTCTTCAACGTTCAAATTAAGGGACTTAAGCAATTCAAGGTACCTGGCATTTCTACCAGCTTGTGCATCGTCAGGAAAAAGAAATATTCCTTTATCTGAATATACTCTTCCCTTCATATATACACATGATACCGTTTTTTGACTACCATCTTTATCAACTATAGGAATCCTATTACCATCACTATCCTTTTTGTATTCATATCCATCCATTTCAAACAGTGGCTGGCTTACTCCATCAACACTAGGAGCAATTTTGTGATCCATATTTATTACTATGGCAGGTCCCTGTCTTGTGTTAACCTCTCTGCTACTTAACTTACATATATGTGCAGGATAAAGACCTGGTTCAGTTGGATTCCACGGGTTTTTACTTGCATCGTAGGTAGCACCAACATCCTTCATTCAGTTTCTCCTTCTGTTGTAGTTTCTGTTATGGTGTATGTATCGGTTATGGTCGGCAGATCTGTTTCTCCCACTGTATATGCATTGAAAATATCATTAACCTTGGTTTTCAGTTCCTGCATTTCAGTAGTTGTAGTCTGACCCCTTAATCCACTAAAGTAAAATCTGGGTGAAACCCAATTTCCTTCAACAGTCATTATGTAACGCTTGTTAGATGTTTTAGGAACACTGATTAAGCCTCTTTCCTGCATACTTGTTACGGCTTCCTCAGTTAGTGCGCCATCTTCTACAAGCTTTGTTGCTTCTGCTATGGTTATTTTTCCCATGTTCTATATCTCCTCTTCTATTAATCCGTCAGGATTGACTGTTTCCTCTTCTGTTTGTGGTTCCTCAAGTGTAAATCCATGATAACTTGGATTCACCGCTAACTGTCTATGATCTTCAGTCTGAAAGACCATAATAGGCTTGCCATTCATAATTTTAGTACCAGTATAAACAATGTTCTTAAAAATCGTACCATCATTCATACCGACTATATATTCTATTCCCTCAACAAGAATAGGATCATTCCATGGTTCCTTCATTTTTATTCTCCTTTATCATTCTTTCAAGTTTTGCAATAGCTCCCTTATAGTTACTGCCATTAATAGTGCCATCTGATATAGCATGATCTATTTCGCTTCGCACGTCAGCATCAATGGCAAGAACATAAAGACTATCCTTTTGTGATTCAGTAAGTAACACTCTTTTATGGTACACATCATCAGCAATATTACATAATCTATTAACGGCTCTCTTAAATGCATTAGTATTGGCACTTGCAATATTCTTATCTATATCCACTACATTGTCCGCAGTGTGGGGTTGACCTTTCTTAAACTGAATCCTTGCTGCTCCAGAACTATAGAACTGTCTCACTATTCCATTATCACTTATCTGAAGCACTCCATCTGATACAACCCATTCTACACCAATAAATTGTACACCATATCCCTTTATCCATGACCAAACAGGATAATGTTTATTAATCTTTGCTCTTAAATATCCTTCCTCTACATATGTAAATCCATCTGGTCTTTCCTCCTGAAATCCCTTAGGCGTGTCTTCATTGGAAATTTCTTCATGCTTAGTTTTTACATCAAATTCAACTTTTTGGGTAATAGGTAGCAAGTCTTCCTTATTTCCTAATGTTATATCATTCATCTATTGACTCTCCTATAATTTGTCTTACTTCTATTAGTGCATCAAGTATTTGTTGGTATTTTTGTATTTCTTTTTTTTTACCTTTGTAGTCTTCACATCCTTTTATATCCTGTAACATTTTAATAACAGCATCTGCAAGTAAGTCACACTCTTCTATTGAGGATGGCACTATCATGCCCCATTTCATAGCCTTCATTTTTTCTCCTCAGGTATTTTATCATTATCAAAAGTTATTGAGGCATAAAATGATTTATACTTATTGTAAGCATCTCTACATATTTCTCTTATATCATCTGGAATATCACCATGCCAACTTGCAATACCACTAATTATTCCATATGCCTCACCTATTAATCTATGAATTTGAATTCCTATACCACAATATGGACATGATTCATGAAAGAGCTGGGGCACCTTTTTATTCTTCTTCATCTTTTCTTTCCTCCTGGGCAGGTACCCTTATATGAACAATATCTACATTCCCAATTTTGAAATGGTACACCTATCATCTGACCAGGAACTAAATCTTCAATAGTAAGTTCACTAGTCATTTCTATTAATTCTTCCCAATATAATTCTGCCCTACGCATCCATTTTTCAACATCAATAGGATTTATTTTAATTGAACTATCATCCTTTTTATACCACATAATATAAGCATTAATCTTTGAAATGTCATATTTTATTCTTACTCCTATGGCATACGTACCAAGTTGTAACTCATAGTTTCTACTAGGTTTAGGATCTCTATTCTTTGCATGACCGAATCTCCGTTTCCATGCAAATGAATGCATAGTTTTGATATCATATAAATAGGCAATATCATTCTCTATTTGTACAATATCAGGATGACCTACTATCCTCAAATCGGGAATTTCAATTCTTTCCTCAAGATCAACATATGACTTTTCAGTGTTTATATATCCTGTAGTAATGGCACATCCTATATCTTCATGAACTATTGTACCCAGCCTCATGACCCTCTGAGGCCGAGAATCTATTTGATCTTTTTCAGCCCCAGAGAGTTCATAAAACTGTTTACGGTAGCACTGCCCAGCACTACTTGCTCTGAACCAGCCTTCAAATCCTACATATCCTTTATTATGTTCTTCATTAACTAGGTCGAGGAAATTCTTATAGACTGATTCAATGTTAAGCATTATGTTATGCACCCTTTCCTAAATATCTAAACCAGTCACCAATTTCCGTCATGGCCTCGCTGAACAGTGTATTGTCATCGTACATTTCTGACCTGGTTGGCAGCCTGAGCATTCTTGACGAACCACCAAGGTATTTACTGAGATTGAAGTCAGCATTTACGATCTTAGTAACCTGGTCTGTGCTTAAGTGTGTGAAATCAGCAATCTGACTAGTGTTAAATTTGGCAGAGTGCAGTCTTTTAACTGTTTCACAATGTGTGTGAGTTACTATACTAGTTGATTTCATGATATCCTCATGAGTCTTTTCCATTTTATGTGGTTGATACATCTTAGATAATCTTTCCTTTTCTCTTTTCTCCTTTAATTTTTGGTGTGATTCAAACTCTATTCTACGTATAGCATTATAGTTTATGGTTTTTATCCTTGTTCTGGGCCCATATCCTCTATTACCATTTTTAGGCTGTGTAATAGCACCTGATTGTCTTGCTTTGGTAAGTATAGATGATATAGTACCACTATTAATATCACTGTCAATCATACGTAAAATTTCATTAAGTGAGTATGATTTGTCAATTACCATATTACTATTAAGTGCATTTATTATTGTTCTTATTTTACTCATGTTATTCTCCTATGATTTAGCTATCATTGTCATTGTAGGAAAGTGAAACACTATTTCCTTATATAACGGTTGGCCTGATGTAATTTTTGCAATATTATTTGCTATAATAGATCCAGCAATGTTAGCACAATATGGTGTAGCACTTGCAGTACATGGTTCCTTATCACCATCTTCATCTGAATACCATGTATTTTTGTATATGTCTATGTCTGTATTGGTAAGTGAATATACCTGAAGTGTTTCTGCTCCCATCCTACCATCTATAATGGCAAATATGTTCCTTTTACACAATGTCTTTGCTATGTCTAGCCTTGATTTCATGCTATCAAATGCAAGAATGCCTATACTATTTTTATTTAGTACTATATTAGATTTTTCATCTAAAATATTAAAATTGTAGGAAATGTCAGCATTAGCATTAATATCTGATATCATTTCTGATAATGCACTGACCTTTCTTCTGCCAATTTGTGTAGCAAGATACATACTTGTTCCTATATTATGTGAGGCAACGTCATCATGATCATATAGATATATATTACTGGCATTGAGCCTTGCAATCTCTATTGCTACGCTAGATCCTATTGCACCACATCCAAAAACATGAAAATCAAATAAGTTCATATTCTTGACAATATCGGAATATCTTAGGTCAATCATTTCGCTGAGAACAGATTCTTTTTTTTCTTTGATTTGTAGTGTTTCATCATGCGATATGGAGTAAGAATGCCTACTAAGCTATGAATTTCAGCTTCACTTGGTACAGAAAAATATATTTTTTCTGCTTTTGTGTCATCAGTTTTATTAATATCGGCTATTCTTTCCAGCATTTCTCCATATTTAATTTCACCTTCATCGAATTCGTTAATTACATCCTTTACCCAATCAATAATAATACTCCTCCTGCTAAATGATATTATATTACCAGAGGAGCGGGAATTTAGATACGATTTGATCCTCTTCACATTACATAGCTTCCTTACTTCTTCCATTACTGCATCAGCAGGGTCATCAGGCCTGTCTATAATGGACAAACAACCCTTGATATACATATGTACTGGATGAAAAACATCAATTCTAAGTTCATTTTTGCCTTTAGTATTAACTACAAGTGAAACAGTAAAGTCTGATGTGGGGCTTTCACTAATGGTAGTACTATCTATATCGGAAAAGAATACACTGCTATCACCATGACTATGCCACCATAAAAATCTTACATCACCGTGTTTCATAGCTGCTTTAGTATAATAGTTGGCTAGCGATTCTTTGTCAAGATCACATGAACCACCTGATACAGTTTGTTTTAATATAACTGGATTAGTAACAAGCATACCATCTTCTATATCTTGCATTATTGCCATGCCACCGATCTCTGAGTCAAACTCACTGTCCGCTGCCCTAGCATATCCTATGATGCAGTTATAATCATTGTAGCTGATGAAAAACTTCATAATATTACTCCTTTATTTTAATTATTGTTAGGTATTGGTTCTATCAGTGCTAAATCTTAAGTGATTTCCTCTATAACATTAATACAGGTATATGCATCGCACTCATTTCGTAGTACACATTCCATTTTATCACATTCATCTTTATCAAACTCAAACTTATGGAAATGTTCATTTCCATCATAGCATGATGTTGATGATTTATACATTTCTGCATCAAAGCACTCTTTTGGAAGACCACGAAAATAGTATACAATATTATTATATGGATCATTAGGATCATTAATATTGTATCCTTCAACCCACAACTTTAGATAATATACTAGTTCAGGGATGTAAAGATTGGAAACTGCACGTTCTATATCACCAGCATATGTACCCAAGCATGCCTCGCCATTTAAATCAATATATGGAGTTACACGATGTGGGCTACCACTATATACAGAACAATAAATTCCACTCATAATGGATGATCTAATATTACTTTTAGATGGATTATTTTGTACAATAGATAGATATGATCCAATTGTACTATGACTAGAGTGTATATCTATAGTAATTTTTATATTAATCTCATCCACTGGAATTCTTATCAATATAGCTCCATTATATCTAGCAGCAATGGTCATATTAGTAAAGGTGATTCTAATTTGTAATAAGCTGCCATCGACTATGACACTAACCAGGTCTGCCATATCATGTACAGTTTTGCTATATGATTCACATTGATCATTATATTCTTCCATAATTTCTCTTAATGTATCTGCAACTTTTTCTATCACAGATTGATCTAGCTTGTCATATGTATCAATCACATCTGCCAATGAATATAAGTCTCTTTCTATTGATTGTATTTTATGTCTCAACTGACTAAGTCTACCAGCAATATTTACATATTTTCCTGACTTAATATTCATATAATCCAACATATGTTCAGTAATTTTACTTCTTAGTAATTTCATATTATTATTACTACTTCTTGATGAAAAAGGACTTTTTGTATCATGATTGCCAAAAATTCTAACCAGACGATCCAGTATGTGATTTTCATTGTGCTTATATACTGTGTGTATTTCATTCACACATCTTTCTATTGTCTTAGTGGGTATTGGTTCTATGCAAATCATTGTATTGTATTCCTAATTTTTGGCGACCTATTGGTCGCCTTGGTAGATGTTATTTGCCACCAGTTTTGTCAGCGTTTACTCCTGCAACCATATCATTATCACGGACAGCTTTTCTATCGCTCAGGTCAGTAACACCATTAACTGACAATGTTGCATTTTCAGAAAGAACAAATCCATTATTACCAGCAGCCAGTTCTTTCTTAAGATCGCCGACATTTTCAGAGGACACTGTAGTACTTATAAAGCGTCCACCATCAAATAGCTTGATATCAGGCATTTGAGACTCCTTTTTTTTGTTTATGTTTATTTATGTAGCTACATTATTGCCTTAGCATCGGTTCCATTTGTCCTATGCTGCATTTTATCAATTGCACCTCGCTCTGGCAAATTCTAATAAGCTAATAATCACCAGGTTTCCCCTACTGGTTCCCTTATCTTGATACCTACGCAGCTACTCGTGGGTCACTCTATCTTATCACCATATTACTAAAGCACATATTTCATATGGTGTTCAATCAAGACATCCCAAGGCCTGCTAAGCCTGATTATTAGCTATGTTTTTAGATCGTGTATTGTTGCTGTACTAGTAGCAATGAAGAATATATCATGTACCTCATGACTCGTCATGGTAGAAACTTGAATCCCGTTACTGCTTTCCAGATTAGGAAAACGAATACTAAAATCAGAAAGTCAATCATGGGTGCTTCTCCTTATTGACGTATTTTTTCATTTCAATGCTCAGCCTAATTTTTACGGATGGTTAGCCCCTCACTCCGCAAACAGAGTGTTAACCGTGTGTGTTTATAGTCTGACACTTAATAGGACTCTAGATTTATTACGGCAACTACCTATTAGAGGTGTCCAGCAATTTTGCCTTTCGGCTCATCGGTGACCATCCATATTTTACGACATGCTCATAGTATCGTTTGGTTATGAGCAATGAACTGCTGTGCCCTTCCTTTATGAATGAGGGCTTTACCCGAGGTAAGGGTTGATTTGCTATGAGCATGCCGATTTTTACTTTGTCAGATATGCTTTCATCCATTATAGTCTTTCCACTATTTTAATTCTTTTAGTAATTATTACAGGAACAGTGCCAACGCCTGTATACACTTGGATACCTGACGATATAATGTTGCCAATCTTGACTTTGACTGCTATTATTGTATGGTGATAGTCATGTTTATGTGTACCTGCTATTTTTCTTGCATGAGATTCTAAAACAAACACATGAAATCCTAAATAATATTTGTCTGTTCCATATCTACTAAGTATTTTGTTCGGTACAGATGGATACTTATATTTTTTGTTATATATCCAAATATTTTCTTTAAGTGTACCATTTCCATAGTATTCAGGAATAAGCCTGTTACCTATTTTTTTGACTAACTTATATCCTTCTGTTAGATCAGTGTACTTAGTTGGATGATCTACTGTTTGTAGGCACATTACTTGTCCTCCATAAATTCACTTGCTAGGTTACGCCCTTCAAATGTATTCCATGTTAATGCTACTGCATTATGTACTCCTATGGGAGGCTTACTACATAATACCTTTCTGGCTTCCGTAGGCTTAAGACCCTTATCATGTAACATACATAAATCATTTTCTAGGAATATACAGCATCTTTTGTGTTCCTTGCTGGTGGGAATAACAATGTACGTACTTGTTAATCCGTTTTTCCAATATTGAACTTTCAGCTTATTTCTATATCCTGCATTAATAAGAGCTTGTATGTCATCAGGTGTGCCCCAACATGGTACATCTCTGCACATCTCTACACATATCTTACATTTGCATTCAGTGTCAGGAATATTATTAAGATTCATCTTGACATCTAGGTATGTCATAATTGAGAAATAGAAAGAATGCCCACACACTGCAGAAAGAATGGAAGAAAAACAACAATGAACAACTGCAGTATGCGAGCTGCTGACTCTCAATAGTCTGTAACTGCAACATAATTACAGTCAAGACCTGTTAGGAGGGTAAAACCTGAGAGCCAACTTTTTCTTATATCCTTTTTCCTTACTATTAATCATAGTCTGAGTCATGTGTTGATGCTTAAGACCTTTCATAAGATTGGTGTGGTGATTAGAACATATATATCCTGTACTTTGTAAATAGACATCAGCTTGTTTGTCACAGTATTTGCATGTATGCATGATACCCTCCTATTAACTATTAGTCATCTTCAAATTCAAAGTGCACTGATTTGATCTTTTTCATTTCTTCTTTTATCGTTCCACCTCCTTTCCATAAATAGTTTCTGTTGCTAAATCCCTATCCATGCCACCAGCATATAATCTGTCCCAACAGCAGTCTTTAGCTACATTCCGTATATTATCATCAGACATGTCTTCATCTATCCAATCCCAAATAGAATTAGTGTCTGGAAGATCATCCCAGCCTACACCTATTTGTCTAAGGATTCTGTTACACTCGCTTTTTGTTTTATTGTATACTAACTGCTTTTTATTCATTCATCTCATCCTTATCTTAATCCAAACCACTCTAATAGTCTATACAACCAAGACTGTCTTCGGTAGCCTTGGAAAGCATTTAAGATTACTTCCGCTTTGATTTGTGCTTCGCCCTTCTGCGGAATACTCCCGTTATTCTTGTTTTTTGTTGTTTTCATAACCTTTCTCCTAATTAAATAGATGGGACTCAGCTATAGTATCTACAGCCCCTATGGTCGGCAGACATGAAGGTCTGCTGCGATACATTAGATGTTAATTCATACAGTGGATAGATTTGGTTGGCCCGCAGGACACCTATTCTATTCTACTGTCTGAGCCCCCTCGACTTCTGTATAGTCTTCACCTATTATTCTTGCATATGCTGAACTACCAAGAATTAGTTCTTCCCCAGCATCCATAATAAAGAACCATTCAGGATCATCCATAACTTCCTGACTCTCAGGCCACTGCTTTACTTCTAATATCATTTTGTTTATTTACTGAAACCATATTTAATAGCACACGCGAAACAAAATGTCCAGAAGATGCTAAATTCCATCGGGACACTATTACATATTGAGCATAGCGCAACCCCAAGACTGGCAGTTATTATTATTAAAGTGTTCATCTTATTTGCTCCCTTCATTTAATTAACAGTGCGTCTATAAATTATATACAGTGTTGTGCTCCATGTTATGACTTGAGAATCATGTGGGTGCATATTAAAATAAATA
>CALBXV010000457.1 GCA_937890045.1 uncultured archaeon | reverse complement strand
GATTTATGAGTAGAAATTCTTATATGTTGATTCATCAACTATCTTCATCATTGTGGGGAAAATATTCTGAAATAGAAGATGAGAAAAAGAATTTAGATTTAATGATGGAAACAATTAGAAATGTATATACAGAATATACTAAAGTTCCAACAAAAGAATTAGATGAAATATTGAAACATGATTTGATGTGGGATGCTAAAACCTGTTTGAAATACAATTTAGTTGATAAAATTATATAGGAGTTAAACGATGACAACAAAACCAATGAGACCATTACCAGGATCTAGTAATCAAGGAGCTACAGTTCAAGTAGATTTACGAGATGCAGAGACATTAAAATGTGAACATTGTGGGAATTATCTTTTTATACTTTGTTATGTGTTAAAGAGATTATCAGCATTAGTTTCACCTACTGGTAAAGAAGAAATGATACCTGTACAAGTTTATTCGTGTGGTGCCTGTGGTAATGTTTCAAAACTTTATACTGGAGTTTTGGGTGATGAAGTTGAAGCAAATGTGTTAAAAGAAGATAAACCAGATAAAGAACCATTGTTCCGTGCCGATTTATGAGTATATCTGTCCAACTTGCGGGCATGAAGAAGAGGTTTTACAGAAGATGGAAGATAAAGCTCCAGATTGCTCTAAATGTGTAGAGGTAAAACAATTAATGAAAAGGAAAATTTCAAAACCGGCAGTTATATTTAAAGGATCAGGATTTTATGAAACCGACTATAAGAAAAAACCAGAATCAAAAGAAGATAAAAAGCAAGAATCTGTTTCACCATCTAAAAAATCTGACGGAGATTCAGAATCCTAATTATTGGGATGAAATAACAGAAGAGGATAAAAAAACTTGGTCTAATTATATGATTAATCGTTTTCTTTCTATGAAGAGTGATTGGGTAGAACTTGTAAATGAATTTCAAAAATATAATGTAAAACCAAAAGATTTATATAAATTTTATATAAATGTTTTACCAAAAAGGAAACAGTGGTTAAAATATGTTAAAGGGAGAAATGATATGAACTATCCAAACTGGCTTATTAATATAGTACGTAATAATGATGAATGTAGTAGAGCTGAAGCTATAGAGGCTATAGGTTTTTATATGCTGACAGACGGTGGTATGCTTGAATTGCGTGAGATATTAGTAAAATGGGGTATTGAAGAGAGTAAGCTTAAAGAATTAGGAATAGACTTTACTAATCTTATTGTATGATAAAATCTTTGGTTAATTATGAAGTTCTAAAAAAATTTACTGATGAAGATACTCTTGATTTAGAATACCATAAAGTAACAAATGACATTGAAAATACTGATATTGAGCGTGGTATAAATATTATATTTAAATATTATCGTAAAAGTGGATTTCCCCATTATATTATAAATGATCAAGAAAAATATAGTCATTTTGAAAAGTTAAGAAAGTTTAATTCGAATACTATATTTGAAAACAATCAAATTATTCAAACGATGCATTGTTTACGGCTAGTGTGGTCATACTTTCCACATTGGATTGATGTTAGATGTGGAACATCTTTAAGTCCAAGAGAGGCATTTAATGATGATGTTATGTTGAAAACAATTATTAAAAAATGTTGGAATTGGCAATTAAAATATGGTAATAATAAATTTACTTTAAATAGATTTAGACAATCTTTGAAATTATATGGTGGTTCATATGGAGTTAGTAATTTTAGACCAACAGCAGCAAAATTAATTTATGAGAAGTATGGTGGTGATGGAGTAGTATGGGATATGAGTTGTGGTTGGGGTGGAAGGTTATTGGGGTTTTTTGCAGCATCTAATACTAAACACTATATTGGAACTGAACCATCTACTAGAACTTATGAAGGTTTAATGAAAATGAAAAAAGATTTTACATATCTAAATAAGAAAGTTGATATTTATAAAAAAGGAAGTGAAGAGTTTTTACCACAAAAAGAATCTCTCAACCTTTGTTTTACATCACCCCCGTATTTTGATACGGAAAAATATAGCTTGGAAAAGACACAAAGTTTTATTAAATTTCCCACAGAAGATGAATGGATAAATGGATTTCTGAAAAAGACTATTGAAAACTGTTATAGTGGATTGAAATACAACTGTTATATGTTATTAAATATAGCAAAAACAAATAAATATAAATGGATTGAGAAAGCAACTATTAGTAAAGCAAAAGAGGTTGGTTTTAATTTTGTAGATACTTTGGAGTTGATATTATCAAGTATTGCTGGAAAAGGTTATAAATATGAACCTGTATTTGTATTTAAAAAGGAACTATTATGAAAGTTATAAAAGAAGCTAGTACAAAAAAAGGTATATCAGTAGAAACTACACGTGATGAAGAATCTATTGTTGTGCAAATGGAACGAGACTGGCCAGAAATGACTTCAGAATTTAAAAAGATTCAACAAGAACAATATGAGTTATTTTTACTTAAACAACACGATTACGGCCCTGGCAATATTAGTGTTGGTTCTCAATTAAAAACAGAAGAAGAAGTAAATCTATCACTTATAGGTTTATGGTTTAGAATGAATGATAAAATTCAAAGATTAAAAACTCTTTTACTTGGTGATAAGAAATCTGCAGTTAAAGATGAACCATTAGAAGATGCTTATCTTGATGTATCTAATTATGGTATTATGGCAACTATAGTTGGTCGTGGTAAGTGGGGCAAATGAAAAATATATCATATAGTCAATATAGTCAATGGGCTGTTTGTCCATATCGTTGGAAACTGTTATATATAGATAAATTGGGAGAGTGGACAGATAATATACATACGTTGTTTGGAACATCAATGCATGAAGTTCTACAAACATATCTTACTGTGATGTATAGTGATACGATTAAGGACGCAGATAAACTACCTTTAGATCAAATGTTATTATATAGAATGAAAGAAAATTATGAAAATATTCTTAATAAAAACGGGGGTGTTGTAATTTGTGAACAATATGAAATGGAAGAGTTTTATAGGCATGGATTGGTCATTTTAGATTGGTTTAAGAAAAAACGTGGTATGTATTTCAGTAAAAAAGGATATGAATTAGTTGGAGTAGAAGTTCCTATTAAGTATAAATTACCAAGTGGTATAAATTTTATTGGATATATAGATGTTATCATACGTGATGTATTGAGAGATAAACATAAAATTATAGATATTAAAACTTCTACAATGGGATGGAATAAATGGCAAAAGGCAGATAAAAATAAAACAGATCAAATTTTATTATATAAACAGTTTTATGGGAAACAAAATAATATTTCGTTAGATAAAATTGATGTAGAGTATTTTATTGTTAAAAGAAAATTATATGAGAAAGTAGATTTTCCTCAAAGAAGAGTACAGACATTTATACCAGCGAATGGTACTCCAAGTATAAATAAAGTTACTAATAATTTAAAATTGTTTATTGATGAATGTTTTTCTGGTAAAGAACATAATACAAGTCATACGTATAGAAAAATCCCATCAAAGAAAAATTGTAGATGGTGTGAATTTAATCAGACAGAATATTGTGATGAAGGCATAAAATAATGTTATCTAAAATAAGTTTAAGACTAAAATTATCAGATTTTATTAATACTGATATAGAACAAACTGTTATGGATATGATAAATGCTGCACATCTTAAATTAAATTCTGCAGTTATATTGTATTTGTGGTATGACGAAGATGAGTTATCGTTAACAGAGTTAAAAACTTTTTTAATGAAGTGGGATAGTAAATTACATTTTAAAACTATTGTAACATCAAATAGTAAAATGTCAAATGCTAATTTTATATGGTATGATATTATTCCAGATGAGTATTATACAGAAAGGTTAAATAGACGATTTGCATATAAATATTTTTATAAAACTGATATATTAAATGGATTAAAAGAATTTTATAAATGTGCAAAATTTATAATTTCAGATAAGCCACCACGTAAACAAAAGAGAAATGATTATGAGGGGTGATGAATGGAAGTGGTGGAAACAGAGAAGTATTAGAGTGGCTATAGTTGGTAGTAGGCAATATTTGAATAACAGAAAGATTAAAGATTTTATTTATAGGTTGAAAGAAAAATATGGTGAAGAAGTAGAAATAGTGAGTGGTGGTCAACCATTGGGAGCTGACGGAATAGCAAAACATATTGCTTTAGAGTTTGGTATGAATTATATTGAATTTCCACCAGCACATTATAAACATAATATACATTGTAAATTATCAGCTGAATATTATGGTAAGAAATATTATGTGAGCAATTTTTTTAAAAGAAATAAACAAATAGCAGAATATAGTGATATAGTTGTTGCATTTATACCAGATGGTATTGAGTCAAGAGGCACTATGAATACTGTTAAATATGCTACAGAAATGAAAAAATTAATAAAAATATTTAATTAGTATATATTTATATATAGATATACATATATACAAAGGGTTTTGTTATGGAATACAAATTAACTTCGGTAAAAGTTTTAAAAGATTTATATAAGAAATTCAAAATATCAAATTTAAGTGACGAATTTACTTTACAAAAATTAGTAAATCGTTCAATGGATTTATATTTATTAGATGAAAAATTTAAAACTAAAATTAAAGATTGGAAAAATTTGAAACCGAGTGGGAGTAGATTATAATGGAAGGCAGATTGAGTGAAAGAATACTTGATAAAATCTATGATATTTTAGTTAAGATAGATACGAGATTAAAGATTATAGAGGACAGTCTTAAAAAAGAAAAAAAAGATAAAAAGCAGTTATTAAATGATTAATTTTTAATTTGAGAGGTTATTATGTCAAAACGTAAAATTTTGTTATTATCAGATGATTTAAGAATGTCTTCCGGTGTAGGCACAATGTCTAAAGAATTTGTACTTGGTACAGTACATCATTATGATTGGGTGCAAGTAGGTGGTGCTATACAACATCCAGAAGATGGTAAAATTATTGATATGAATGAATCAGTTAGAGCAGAAACTGGAGTTGAAGATGCTAGTTTAGTAATATATCCTATTAGTGGATATGGCAATCAAGAATTATTGAGGTCTATCCTCGATAAAGAAAACCCAGACGCTATTTTACATTATACAGACCCAAGATTTTGGAGATGGTTATATGAAATGGAACATGAAATTAGGCAGGAGATGCCTATTTTT
>CALBXV010000456.1 GCA_937890045.1 uncultured archaeon | reverse complement strand
CTATAACTATGATTTTAGTTATAAACATGATAGCCTACCTATTTATAGCGTAGAAGGTGCTGGTAACTTTAAAATTGGAGATACTGTAGATTTAAAAGATGGTAGTACTGTATTAAATAATGATGTAATTATTATAGATAAATGGACTATAGTTACAAATCAAGGGACTGTAGAAACGAGATTTCGATTTAGTGATGCTCCTGAATTAACTTATACTAATGGTATTCCAACTATTACTGATTTTTATATGCAAGGAGTAGCTCTAAGTGACGGATCAACATCATCAACTACAAGTACAGTTGGTGCTGCAGTAGATAATAATACCGCAGTAACATTAAATGCTTCTAATTCTTCTATCATAGTTGGCATGCACGTAGATGGAACAGGTGTAGAGGAAGATATAACTGTTACTTCAATCGATGGAACAGCGCTAGTTTTATCTAAAGCACAAACAATATCAAATGGAGTAACTCTTACTTTTACTCACCAATGGCATATGGTTACTTCAAATCATATAGAAACTAGTGGAGAGGTTTCCAGTGGTTTAACTGTAGCAGGTACTCCCTCTGTTTCTAGTGGTACACCCATTATAACTATTGCTAATAATGCTATACCTACTTGGATTACTGAGAATGGATCAACGCCCACATTTCCTACTGTTAATGATGTAGGTACAGCCGCAACTCAACTAGTTCCCATATCATTTCTTGGAGATGAAGTCTATGCTGGTAATAGTTATATGACTAAGTGGGTAGATATTACAGAAAGTAACAATTTAATTCTAAGTGTTTTAGGGACTTCTACAACTAATTATGATACCGATGCTACAACTATTATTCGTACAGATGCAATTCAATTAGATACTGATACAGCTAGTCCTAATGATAATGATTATAATGGTATGCGTATAAAATTAATTAGTATAGATGGCGAGGGAGATTATACTATACAAGAAAGAAAGATTGTTGATTATGATGGTGGTACAAAAATAGCACAAGTCGATATTCCTTGGGATAAAGATAAATTTCCAGAAGATCCAAGATCAGATTTTAGTAGTTATACATATACATATGAAATATTAGCACCAAAAGATCAAAGAGTTTCTACTAATCCAGCTATACAATTATTAGATTATGCTACTTCTCAAACATATGGAAAACGTTTAGATTTAGACTTAGATATAGAATTAGCTTCTTGGTTATCAGCTGCTAGAACTTGTGATAGTCGAGGTACTCAAACAGTTTATGGAAACGGGCTTGGTAATACTATATCTGCAACTGCAGGACATAGATATATACTAACTTCTAATGGTAATTATGATGGTGATATTATTGCAATGGGTAAAGTTAAAACTACTGCTTCTTCTGCAACTAATATTGAATTTGAGGAAGTTTATGGTAAGTTTACCAAAACTTTTATGCCTAGTAGACATAATTATCAAGTAGGAGATATTATATGTAATTATGGTGGTTATTATAGAGTTGATACAGCAGGAGTACTACCTTCAGTAAGAGCGATAGCAGATGAAACTACAACTAATGATTTAACGATTGCTGTTGAAGATGCTACTGGTATTCAAGATGGTGATATCGTTTTTGGGTATGGTATAAAAAGTCATGCAACTGTTAAAACAAATGGTGTTACTGGAAATAATGTTACTTTTACTACAGGTCAAGAACAAAGTATTATTGAAGGAGCAAGGTTATATTTTTGTAGAGCTGCACGACTTACGCATGCTACTTCTTTTAATATTCATAAATTAGGTGCTACTGATAATAGTACGGCAATCGCTTTAACTAAAAAAACTGATAATCTATATGATGATGTAACAGAATATAGTTTATATAATTCTGATTTTATTAAATACTGGAGACAATTAGGTTGGGAAGCTCATCATCAAAGATGGGCAACAAGACATCAATTATGTACTACACTTGATACTTCTAATTCTGTTTTTAATAAT
>CALBXV010000455.1 GCA_937890045.1 uncultured archaeon | reverse complement strand
GAAGAAGGACATTATTCTGAAGATGAAGAAGAAGCTGAAGAAGCTCCTGCTGAAGATGAAGAAGAATGGTCTGATGAAGAAGCTCCTGAAGATGAAGCTGGCGAAGAAGAGATGGAAGATGAATCTTTTGACGAATCTGAAGTGATTGAAATAAATGGTGTAAAATATGCACCTATCGCTGAACAAGATGATGAAGAAGAGGAAGCTCCTGAAGAAGACGAGGAAGAAGACATGGAAGAGGAAGAACTTGATATAGAAGAAATTCTAAGAGAACTTGAAGCTGAAGTTGATGAAGCTGAAGATCATGATCTTGAAGAAGAAAAAGAAGTTGACGAATCGAAAGAGGAAGTTGACGAAGCTGATGAAACTAAAGAAGTTGATGAAGCCGATAAAGCTGAAGAAGTTGATGAAACTGATAAAGCTGAAGAAGTTGATGAAACTAAAGAAGTTGATGAAGCTGATGAATCTAAAGAAGTTGATGAATCTGACGAAACTGAAGTAGAAGAAGACATTGATCTTGAAGAAGTGCTTAAAGCACTTTCTGAAGATGAAGAAGTTGAAGAAGCTGCTGAAGAGTCTGATAAGCTTCGCTCTGAGTTAGCAGAGCATCGCAAAGTAGTAAAATACTTACGCGAAAAACTAAATGAAGTCAATCTACTTAATGCTAAACTCTTGTTTACCAATAAACTTTTTAAAACTTTTGGTATGAACAATGAGCAGAAGATGAAAGTAGTTGAGACTTTTGATCGAGCAAAGACTTTGAGAGAGATTAAATTAGTGTATACTACTCTCGCAGAGTCATTTGATAGTAAACAAAGTAAACCGATTAAAGAATCTAAAGGCTCAGCATCTAAAGCTGTTGCATCTACGAAATCTGACAAGCAGGAGATAATTACTGAAGCAGATGAAATTAAGCAACGCTTCCAGAAGCTAGCAAATATTCTTTAATAACTCTTATTTGGAGAAATGCAATGAGTGAAAATATTGGCAATTTAAGTAAATTAATGGAGGGTTACAACCCTCAGCGCCAGTTGCTCGAGCAAACACGTAAATTGGTTAAGAAATGGGAGCCAACAGGCCTTTTAGAGGACTGTGGTGGTGAGATTAAAACTCACGGCATGGCTGTCTTACTTGAAAACCAAGCTCGTCAGATAATTGACGAAGCAAGCCGTACAGGTACATCAGCGAATTCAGAAGAATGGAGTGGCGTAGCCCTTCCATTAGTTCGTAGAATCTTTGGTGAATTGGCAGCACAGGAATTCGTTTCTGTTCAGCCTATGAACCTTCCTTCAGGACTGATCTTCTATCTTGATTACAAATACGGCACTACACAAACAGGTCATCACACAGAAAATGCTGATGTATATGGTAATACATCTGCTTCTGGTGATGCTTCCGGCGGTCTTTATGGCGCTGGTAAGTTCGGATATTCTATCAATGATAGAGAAACATCCGCACAATCTATACACGCAAGTTCAGTAGCTAGTGGTACTTATACTTCTGGTTCTGTTTCTTGGGCAGATGTAGATTTTGAACCTGACTTGTCTTCTTCTGTTTCCAGCGGAAACGCAGCAGACAATGGCTTGTGTAAAGTTACGGTAGCTACAGCAGCTATGACGCGTCCTGATCCAGATGGTGTGAGAGCATTCTCAATATCAGGTTCTGGCTTTGATGAATTTTTCCCTGCGTATACCAGCATTAATGCTGCAAAAACGCAGATAACATTTATCGTCAGAAAAGATACAGCACTGGTCACCGGTGATCTTAAAGTGAAATATCACAGAGCACCAACCGATATCACCAGAGGTGATTTCGAACAGACTGCAGCAGGATTTGACGCAAATGCTGAAACAGATATTGATATCCCAGAGATTGATATATCTTTGAAATCAATTCCAATCGTTGCGAAAACACGTAAATTGAAAGCCGTTTGGTCACCTGAGTTAGCTCAGGACTTAAACGCTTATCATAGTGTTGACGCCGAAGCTGAATTGACAGCAATGTTAAGTGAATATATTTCGATGGAAATCGATCTAGAAATCCTTGATATGCTTATGGCTGGCGCATCTGCTAAGACAGAACGCTGGACAGCACGTGTTGGCTATGAATACGATTCTGCAACTTCATTGTTCGCAGAAGCATCAGGTGCCTCGAACGCTTACACTAAAGGTGAGTGGTTCCAGACATTAGGAAATAAGGTACAATCTGTATCTAACGCTATCCATCAGAAGACACTTCGTGGTGGAGCTAATTTCATGGTGGTATCACCTGAAACTTCAACAATCATAGAAAGTATCCCTGGCTATGCCTCTGATACTTCCGCTGATTCGTCTGAAAAATCGTACGCAATGGGTGTACAAAAAGTTGGCGCATTGAATAATCGCTTTACTGTCTATAAGAATCCGTATATGTTAGAAAATACGATCCTTATGGGTTTCAGAGGAAGTAACTTCCTTGAAACAGGCGCAGTATATGCACCTTATGTACCGCTTATTATGACACCTCTAGTCTACGATCCTAAAAACTTTCAACCCCGCAAGGGCGTAATGACAAGGTATGCTAAGAAAATGGTAAGACCTGAATTTTACGGTAAAGTTGTCGTAGCAGACGTGAATTACGTGTAATCGTAGTTTAAGCAACATATTTAGGAATTTCGATTTCTAAATTACTTAAAAAGGGGTAAGATTAATTTTTTACCCTTTTTTTATGCTTTCTTATTTTTATGATATTTATTTATAGATATATCTAATTCTTAATATTAAGGAGAATCATATGGCTCAACAGCCAATATGGCCAGGTAGTGGTTCAGCAGTAAGTGGAAATACACCATTTGGCTTTTACGACACAGATACTACATTTCAGTCAGAAGCACCGAAGTTTGCATCTTGGTGTGCTAAACGATTGGGTTATCCAATTATGTCAGTTGAGATGCAAGATTCACAGTTTTATGCTGTTTTAGAGGAATCGGTTAGTGAATATTCAGCACAAGTTAATCAATTTAATATAAAAGATAATTTATTAGCTTTGCAAGGAGAATCTACTGCTTCTGATTATACACATAAAAATGTTGTACCAAATATGAGTAGAACAATAGAACTTTCTAACCAATATGGTACAGAAGCTGGTGTTGGTGGAGATGTACAATGGAAACGTGGACAAATTACACTACAAAGTGGTTCACAAGTATATAATTTGAACTCTTTATTCTCAGAAGTGAGTGAAAGTAGCAAAGCAATAGAGGTTAAAAGAATATCCTATGAAGCAAGTCCTGCAATAGCGAGATATTTTGATCCATATGCAACTACGGGATATGGTTCTATGAATTTTATTAGTGATTTTGGTTTTGGTAATTACTCACCCGCAGTTTCGTTTACTTTAATGCCTATTAATGAAGATTTATTAAGATTACAGGCAATTGAATTGAATGATAAAATTAGAAAATCTGCTTATACTTTTGAGTTGACAAATAACCAATTGAGAATATTTCCTATACCAACGGCTACAGGTCCTTTATTTTTTGATTATGTTGTAAAATCAGATAGAGATCCTTTACAAAGACCATTTGGTACAGCTAGCGGTTCAGGAGTAGTTGCTGATTATTCTAATATTTCATATGATAACATGAAATATAAATTTATTAATTCAGTTGGAAGACAATGGATTAGAAAATATGGATTAGCATTAGCCAAAGAATTGCTTGGTACAATTAGAGGTAAATATGGTCAAATTCCTATTCCTGGAGGAGAACAAACATTAGATGGTGAGACATTGAGACAAGAAGCACAAACTGATAAAGAGTACTTAGTTTCTCAGTTAAGAGAGATGTTAGAGTTAACAGGAAGAAAAGCACTAATGGAACAGGAAAGAGACGAATCTCAAGCACTACAGGAGAAATTACAGAAAATTCCTTATCCAATATACATAGGATAGTTAAATGGCTACAAGATTTTTTTCACAAACAGATACTAATTTTTTCGATAGAATTAATGATGAACTTATTGGTGATCTTACAAAAAATGTAGATGGTGTTGTCGCACAAAATGTTGTACTTTATCAAGTTGGAGTACAAGAAACAAAAACAAATATGTATGGTGAATCAGCAGCTGGAAAAGTGTATAAGCCAGGGGTAAAAGTTTCATGTTTAATAGATTCTGAAGATATGGATTATAATACAGATGAATTTGGGCCAGATTTACGACAAAATACTATTTTTCGTTTTCTTAGACAACATTTATTAGATGCAGATATAAGACCAGAACTTGGTGATGTTATGGATTGGAATTTAGGTCATTGGGAAATCAGTAACATAAATGAAAATCAGTTAGTTGGTGGAGATTACAATAAAAATTGGGCAGTAATATGCAACGCATTTTTAGTTCGAAGATCTAATTTACAAATAGAAAGAGTTAGGAGTATTTAGTGGCTAGACTTAAACCATTACCAAGAAGTGAGAGATACATAAGATTTGGTGGTGTTAAAAATAGAGGTACTGTAAAGAAAAGATCCGATGATAAAGTTCAAAATGTAGAAGTTGGATTGCTAGATGTTGATGCTTCTATTATGTATTACTTTAATGATGTAATAAAACCTACGGTGATGGAACAAGGAGAGGAAGTAAAAGTTCCTTTAATGTATGCTAATCCTGAAAGGTGGGCTTCAATTCGTAAAACTGGCTTTTTAAGAGATAAAAAAAGACAGTTAATAACACCTCTTATAGTTTTTCGTAGAATTTCAATGTCTAAGGATCCTGAATTAGCAGTTGATAAACTTGATGCAAATGATCCAAAGTTATTTTATACTTTTGAAAAGAAATATAATCAACAAAACAGATACAATAGATTTGCAACCGATCAGGGATTGTTACCACAAAGAGAGTTATATAATGTAGCTATGCCTGATTATGTTACACTTAGTTATGAATGTATGATATGGACAGCATATATTGAACAAATGAATAAAATTATTGAAAAGGTAAATTGGTCTGATGGTTCATATTGGGGAGAGCCAGGAAAATTAAAATTTAAAGTTAATATAGAATCATTTGAAGATTCTACAGAGATGAGTGATAATGAAAGAATGATTAAAACTACATTTTCATTACAATTAAGAGGTTATTTAGTACCTGAAGCATTTAATAATGCAATAAATACTCAAAAATATATTACACCTAAAAAAATTGATATAGTAGATGAAACTGATATGAGTATTTCGTCAATTTATAGTCCTGATACAAGAGCTCAAGTTGTAAAGTATACTCAACAAGGTGGGACCAGCAAAAATAGTGGATTAGCAGGTGCAACAGATTTTATTAGAGGTAAAACATATACAGTAGGACAAGAAATACAAGATTTAGAATTTACAAATATATATGGTGGTGAGACGATGTATGTTATGAGAAATAGTGGTGCACCAATAAGTTCTTTGGATACAAAAGCAGTTATTAATATGGAATATGGTGATTTATTTTATCATCAAAAATCAATTAACATTTCAGGATCACAATCTTCATCTTTACATGGTACAACACAATTATATGATTTACAACTTGGTACATTTTCAGCGAGTTATCATGTAATGACAGGAAGTTTACAAGTAGTAGCTAATGGTATAAATTTAGTATCTAATGACAACCAAGTTAGTAGTGCAGATCCAGCAGATTTTTATTTAACAGGTTCTGCTACATATTCTAATACACATTTGGCAGTAAAAGCAAATACTTCTAATTTGAGTCCTGGATTTAATTTAAGAACAAATGATGATTTAAATATAAATTATCAAAAAACATTGAGACCATAATGAGAGAATTTTTACAAGGATATAAAGGATCAACAAGAAATTTTATGGCTCCTGTTAGTGAGTCAAAATTTAATGCTGATGTTATGGCATTTAAAGATTCTAATGGGAAAAGAGTTCCTTATGATATGTCAAATAGATTAGGTTATGCTACAAAGAATGTAGATGTTATTGCTTACGGTGATGGTAATATTAGGTATCATAAAAAACACAAAAATTATAAATTAAGTGATTTTTCAGAAGAATCTACATATTATCAATTAAATTTAGGGTTAGCTGCTTCTGTTAAGGTAGGTACAATTAACTTGAGTGTAAATAATATACAACAAACACCAAGTCCTAAAGGTAATACTTCTACTTTTGAAGCAGACTTTTACTTAGTTGATAATTATAGACAAGTTAGATTATTTAAAAAATACGCACAAAACAGTAAACTTTTTGGTATAGATTTAAATAGTAGTGATGATATTGAAATACAATATCAGTTAGGAAGAACATAATGGCATATATTGATTTAGAACGACAATCACAACCAGAACAAAGACCAAATGAAATAATTGTAAGTAGTGCAGCTACTGCTTCTAGTGGTTTATATGAATGGGAACAAAAAGCTTTAATACCTGAAAATATTGCTACAGGTTCATTAAATTTAGGATCTTCAGGAAATATAGTTGCTAATGATGGTTATTTCTATAATAGTAACATATATCAAACAGGAAGTTTTGGATCTAAACTAATACTGTCAATGAATCCTGATGGATACATGACAGGTTCACTTAAAATATGGGGTGATTTGATTGTTGAAGGTAGTCAGAGCATTTCAAATACTACTACAATGACAGTAGAAGACCCAATTCTTGATTTAAACTTTACAGGTTCTACTGCTTTAACTTCAACCGATTCAGGAATAAGAGTCGGTAGAAGTGGTGGAACTAACGCACAGTTAGTATTTGACCATAGTGAAACAAGATGGGCTATAGACAATGCCGCTGGTAGTAATATTAATATAGTTGGTGAATCTACTACAGATACATTAACTAATAAAACAATTACTTCACTTGCATCTTCTACTATGGG
>CALBXV010000454.1 GCA_937890045.1 uncultured archaeon | reverse complement strand
TTTTCAATTGATGATGTAAAATCTTATATTAGTGATGGTATTTTATCACATAATGAACGAAAGAATCGTGGTAATGATCCTGGTGGTGGAGAATCGGATGATCCTTATGGAATGAACTTGGCATCTCCTGCACAAGTAACATATGAGATTACTAGAGAAGATGCTGGAGAGGATACTGGTTCATTTTGGGAAGAGGATATGGTAGGTGGAATTGTTACAGTTCCTAATATTAGAACAGCTATTGTAGATTCTGATGCAATTAGGGGATTGCAGGGTCCAGATAATACTTCAATAGTTGATAACGCTACGTGGATTACAGCAGATACATCACCATATATTTTTAAAGTATTGAGTATTGAAAGAGAGGGTTGGAAACCTGGTTCAGATTCATTTGGACAAAGTACAAAAGTACCTTCGGGCCCGAAGGGTTTGTTACTTCCTGAATTGGGTCCAATTGTAACAAATAGGGTATTTGAAACTAAAGGAACTGTTTATAAAGAGTATATGGATTTTGCTCCTACTGAGTATACTATGAGTTATACTAAACCTGTTAGTATGTCTTATGATGTTATCAATAAACAATCGTATGCTAAAGTTGCTTTAACAAATATGAGAACCTTTTCTGGGCAGGTTCATAGAATAAAAATTTATTTTAAGAGTGCTGGCGATTTAGGTCAACATGGAGTTTTATTTGATAGCCCCGTTGCAAGTGCAGATATTCTTGCTGATGAATTTGGTCATACTGGATATAGAAGATTGGGATGGTTTAGTGATCAAGTTCATGTAAATAAGTATTGGCAAGGAAAAGAGGGATTTCAGGCTGGTTTGCATAATGGTAATGTTGAGGGAAATACTATACAATGTGAACAATTTCAATATCATTCTGGGTCTCTAACTTATACTGGAGAATTTTACGGTAATTCTATGTTGATATCTGGTGCTAATATGCCAGAAAATCATTACGTTTCTGCATATACAAAAGATATACAAGGTTCTTCGGCTGAGTCTGGTTCATTTAGATTAGCAAGAGGTGTTGAATATGCACTTAGAGCAAAAGTTACTGGACTACAAAAGAAAAAAGAATTTAGATTAACACCAACAGAAGCTGCGGAACAAGGAGGAAATCAGGGATTACAATCTGGACCAAAAGCTAAGTTAAATTTTTATTTAACTGGTTCTGCAGTTGAGTCAGATCAACCTTGGGGAAGAAAGCTTGGGTGGTTAGAAGTAGAAAATGAACCTACACGTTCATTTGGAATAGTTGAACAAAATTTTACTGTAGCTAAAAGTGGAGATTTTAAATTACAATTAGTTGCTGAATCTGGTCAATGGCATGTTAGAGACATTATGATTAAACCAGCAAGGGAAGTTGGATTTTCTCCTGATGTATTTTCTATTACTGCTAAGATGCCAACTTTACCTCGGAGACCAGATCAACTTAGATTTTTTGTAGAATTTTATACTGCGGATGGAAAGTTATCAGTTAAAAAAGCAATATTGCCAGAGTTTGTTCAATTTGAAGGTGATAATGTTGTTATAGATGGTTTAGAAAATATTGTTTCTGGGTCTTTGCATATTGGTAGTGCATTAGGAACAGGATTTGAATTTTTTGGTGGTGGTTCTGCTTATTTAAGAACTGTAGATTATGAAGGATTTACGAGTGCTTCATTGAATCTTGCAAGAGGTGGATTTTTAATGTGGAGTGGATCAGTACTACCTGATAGTGGTGATGATTATGATGGTGTAGGTATGGAGATGCACGATGGACTTGGGAGTGGTTCATTTAGATTTAGAACCAATCCATCTGAATTAGATATTCGTACTGATAAGTTTTTCTTTGGAAGAGATGATCAATTTATAAGTGGTGCTAATGGAACAATAGCAATTAGTAGTTCTAAATTTTATTTGGGAAGTCATACACAATTTGTAAGTGGTGCTGATGGTAATATAGAAATAAGTTCTTCTAATTTTCATTTAAGTGGTAGTGGTGATGTTACAATGCAAGGTAAGATTACTGCAACATCAGGTGATATAGGTGGGTGGCAGCTACAAACAACTACAGTTAATGGAACGGAAAGAACTGTTTTAAGTGGGAGTAATACAACATTAGATGGAACTGGTGCTGCTCTTTATATGTCTAATAAAGGACCAGATACAAATAAAACGGATGGTTATTATATAGATTTCTCTCCAGATGACCAACCGCCTGGTGAACAATATTATGTTAGGTTTGGAACTAATTTTGCAGTTAGAGAAGATGGTCAGTTATTTGCAAGTGGTGCAAAGATAGAAGGTATTCTTACTGCAAGTGAAGGTTCTATTGGTGGTTGGACTATTGGGTCTGGTTCACTTTATAAAGTACAGGGTGGTAAGTATACTGGATTATCTACTGCAGGTGATACTCGATTTTTTGCTGGTGCATCATCTCTTGCAGGAAGTGGAAGTGGTGTATTTACTGTTAAGAATACAGGAGATATAACAGGTTCGCAAGTATTGTTTACTGGTGGTAAAATTGCAGGTGCAACAATTGGGAATAGTAGATTATCATATGGTTCAAATTGGGCAATATCGGCATCAAGCGTTGATAATGAAGTTTTCATATCATCAAGTAAATTTAATGTAAAACAGAGTGGTGATGTAACTGGCTCTGCTGTATTATTTACGGGAGGTAAAATTGCTGGGTGGACTTTGTCTAGTGATAGACTTACTGGTGGAGATTTACAATTCTTTAAAGATGGTACTATTAAATCATCAAATTATCAATCTGATCTTAAGGGGTGGATGATAACATCAACAGTTCAAAATGGTTATGCAGAATTTGAAAATGCACGAATAAGAGGAACACTTTCTACAACTGTATTTGAAAAAGAAAAAGTAAGTGCTGTTGGTGGTCAAATAATAGTTTCTAATTCTACAACTATAAGTGGTTCTGCATTTAGTGCTTCTGAAGCTACAATGAGTGTTGAGAATGCTAGTGGTTGGGCAGAAAATGAAGTTGCTGCTATAAAGAAAGTAAGTCCTACAGGATTTTCAACTGAATATGTAAGAATTGTAAGTAGTAGTAGAATTAATCCAAGTAGTGAAGTAGATTTTACTGGAGCTCTTTATGTTACTCGTAGTTTTGGTGGTAGTGAAACTTATGCAGGTTCTGCAAGTTTAAGCCCAGATAGTGGTTCGAGTGCTTCACATAATTATGAACCTGGTCAAGTTATAGTTTCAACTGGTAGATATATTTCAGGTAATGCTCCTAATACAGTAGGTACTGGTTATGTAAAAATAAATGCAAACCCAACAAATCCAGCAACACCGTATATTGATATTGTAGAAAGAACTGGTAGTGCAATTTATGATTTAGAATTAAAAGCAAGACTCGGTGATTTAAGTGGAGTTCGTAATTTTGTTAGTGGTGGTGTAGAAATTGTACCAACTGATCCAGGCTTTGGATTATTTACTCAAAATGTATTTTTATCTGGAAAAATAATTGCAACAAGTGGAAGAATTGGTGGACTTGCCATGGAGCCTCAAGAGATTTATTCTGGTACAGGAACATACGGACATGCTAATACACCATTTTATGTAAATTCTGAAGGTGATTTTAGTTTAGGTGATAAGTTAACTTGGGACCAAAGTGAAGAAGAATTAACTGTAGCAGGAACTATAAATGTTACTGCAGGTTCTGGGTTCGCAACACCAGCATCTGTTAGTGCTAGTTTTGCAAGTCCATCTGGTGTAAGTGGTAGCGTTGATATTTTATCAGGATCAATGGACACTTCTCTTACTAGAATTGGAACACAACTTGTTCTTGATTCTAGTGGTATGTCTTTGAAAGATGCAAGTTCTAATACTTTAGCATCTTATGGTACTACAGTAACAATAGGACAGGATGCTAATGATAAATCTCGTATGTATATGGATTCGGATTCAGTTGATTTAATTGTAGATGCAGGTGGAACTGATACAACTTATGCTTCTTTTGGAGCTACTACTACAGTTGGTCCTACAGCTGCTGAACATACATCAATTTCTTCAACTGGTATTGAGTTAAAAGATGCTAGTACAGTTGTTGGAAAGTTTAGTGCAGGTGGTGCAACTATAGGTTCTACTGGCGGTCGTCATGTATCTGCATCAACTACTGAAGTTACTGTTAAATATGATAGTGATAATTATACAGTATTGGGTTCTAATAGTTTGGATATTATATTAGAAGGACAAACTTCCGCTTCATTTGGAGCAACAACTTCTATAGGTCCAACTGGAGGGAATCATGTTTTAATAGATTCAGATGGAGTAAAAATAAAAAATTCTTCAACAACATTTTTATCGGCTTCCGCAGGTGGAATGTATACAAGTGGTCATATACATGCTTCGCATGGAACAATTGGTGGGTTTGTAATTGGGGGTAGTACAATAACTGGTGGTAGTTTATCATTAAATTCTGCTGGTAGTATATCTTTAGGTAATTTTTCAGTTGATACATCTGGTAATGTAACGGCAAGAGGAAGTTCTCATGTATTTGATGGTAATATAGCTGCGCATACATTAGTAGCTACAGGTTCAGGATATATTGGTGGATTTTCAATTGGAACAGATACTTTAACTTCTACAAATGTGGGAATAGGAAAGTCTGGACAGGATCAAGCATTTTGGGCAGGTAGTGATACACAAAATTTCGCACCATTTAGAGTTGAACATGATGGTACTCTCGTAGCATCAACGGCAAATATAGCTGGAACTGTATCGTCAAGTGCTGGTAATATTGGTGGTTGGACACTTGGTAGCGGTACTTTGAAATCTGCAGATATAA
>CALBXV010000453.1 GCA_937890045.1 uncultured archaeon | reverse complement strand
TGGAAAAATAGATCTTATAAAATATAAAGTAGATTATTCTCTAGTAGCCAATATTTCTTCTATAATTTTAACAACTTTTTTAATTTCTCTTATTAATATAAATGGATCATATCCAACAGGTGCATTTTTTTTTATAAAACCATAATTATAATTTATATCTAGAAAGAGAAAATTTTTACATTGATTAAATATATTAAGTAATGTTTCACTATCAAAAGAAACAAGATCAGATTTACGACAATGATAAAAACTTTTATCTCGAATAAATGTTACTTTATCATCACCTTTTATTTCATTTTCCACATCCAACCAAAATGATAAATCATAATCATTTATTTCAACTTGAGAATTTTGAATTCTTTTTTCATGATTTTGAAATCTCTTTTTAACAACAGATATATTTTCTTCAAATTTTTTAGCAATATTATTAAAAGATTGTCCAGATTTTTTTAGATAATAACAAGCTTCATCTAAATAGAAATCAGAATCATTGATATGTTTTTCTATTTTATTATTTACCATAATAATAAATAAATAAATTATTATTTTAAAATTACTGGTTTTTTATAATTATATATAAACATGTATTATTATAATAATTAAGACAAAACAGTTATAATCAAACATATATTTGATAAAATTATTGAGTAAAGAATATAATTTTGAATCTACACAGGATAAAGAGCCATCAGTAATGGAATATATAAATAAAGTAGGGGTTTCAAACATATTAACAAAATTTAAAGTTAATTATAAATCAAAAATTGAGAATTATACTGGAAATATTGATGTTTACATTGACCTTAAAAAAAATAAAAAAGGTATACACATGTCTAGAATAATAGAGAGTATAAATGAAGTTGTAGAATCAAATAATCTTAGTAAATCTATTGAAGAAATAGAATTAAGAATTTTAAATACATTAAGAAATAAACATGAATTTAATATTGGAGAAATTAACATAAATACACATTATTTCATTACCAAGCCAACAATCAATACAAAAAAATTTACACATGAAGCATATGAAATAACAATAAGTGTAATAAAAGAAGATAATATAGATTACAAGAAAATAAGAACAACAGTTATTGGAAATACTTTATGTCCACATAGTCTAAACATGACAAAAGGAAAGAGTCATATTCAAAGAGCACAATTAATAGTTGAGATAAAGACAGAATATGATAGTAATATAGACATAGAGGAAATTATAAATAAATGTGAAGATTCATTTACAACCCCAACTTATACATTATTAAAAAGTCCAGATGAAGCTGAATTAATAGATAAAATGTTTGATAGGGGAAAATTTGTGGAAGATGTAGTAAGAGAATGTTATTCCAAGATAAATAATATGAGAATAAAAGGAGAGATATTAATTAAAATAATATCTAACGAATCAATTCATAAACACAATGCTATAGCCCAAATTCATAAGAAAATAGACTATTAAATATAATTCGATATAATATTTATATCATTCATAGAAATACATAAAATAAGTTTAATTGAAAATTGCCATAATTGGAATGGGAGTAACAGGATCATATTTAATATCAAGGCTAAGTTCTGAACATGAAGTTACAGGATATGAAAGACAAAAAGAGAAAGATTTTACCGCAATATGTGCTTGGGGAACTACAAAAAAAGAACTAGAACAATTTGCTAATGAATGCAATTTGAACTTTGAAGATTATTTATACCATGATGGTCAGAAAATGGAGGTAATAATAGAAAATAAAAGGAATACAAAAGAAAATAAAATATTTATTGAATTAAATGGTTTATGCACATATAATAAAGCGGGGTTAGAGCATGATATGATGAAAAGTCATAATGTATTATTTAATAAAAATGTAAAATTAAAAGAAATTTATGATAATTATGACTTAATAATTGATTCAACAGGATTAAGAGCAATATTACCAATGTCAAAAAATAGAACTATGATACCATGTTTAGAGTATAGAATTAAGTATAAAAAAAGACCTTACGAAGATTTTTTTATAAAACCATTCAAAGGATTAACGGGTTATTTTTGGTATTTCCCATTAAATCAAAATGAAGCACATGTTGGTGCAGGTGATTTTTATAAAAAACATAATACAGCAATAAATGAATTTATGGAGAAATATCCTGGAGAAATAATAAATAAAATCGGTAGACCAATTTGCGTAAGTCCACCAAGTTTATGTGAACCAATTTATGTAGATAAAGTAGTAGGAGTTGGTGAAGCAATAGGAACAGTGTTCCCAATATTAGGTGAAGGAATAATACCTGGATTACAATGTGCAAAGTTATTAATAGAAAATTTACATGATCTTAAATTATATAGAAAAAAAGTTTTAGAATTTTATGCACCATATGATTCTGTATACAAAGTTGTTAATTCAAAATTACATGGACAATTTAAATTTATTAATAATTTTGTAGATATATTAAAAATGTATCGATATATGAAACAAAATGAAGAAAGATTTGGTATGAACATAAAATTATTTGAACTACTTAAAGTAATAAGAGCAGTGTAAATTAATAAAAAATATTAAAGAATGATTAAAGTTGAATAGCAAATTAAATTATTTAGATAAAGCACATAGAAAATATAAAAGAAAATATACGCCTACAATGGAAGATTATATAGAAATAATATACGAGTTAATAGAAAACAAAGGATATGTAAGACCAATTGAAATATCAAAATTATTACACGTTAAATCAGCTACAGTAACATCCATGCTAAAAAAATTACATGATAATAAATTAGTAATATATGAAAAATATAGAGGAGCAATATTAAGTAAGGATGGAAAGGAATTAGCGAAATTAATAGTTACTAAACACAAAATATTAGTAGAATTTTTAGAATTAGTAACAACAAATAAACTAGAAGCACATACAAATGCAGAAAAAATAGAACATTATCTAGAATATTCAACAGTAAACAGAATAAACCTAATAACTAAATTAATTAAAGAAGATAAGGATATATATAAAAAATTCCAAAAAATAATTGGAAGATAAATAAGTGGGCCTTTTATTTAATACATATAAAAACATAGTAATAGAAACATATCCAAAAATAATTAGACCTATATTATTTCAATTATCACCCGATAAAGCACATAATATAGGACAATGGTTTTTAAGAAGAAGAAAAATTTATCAATATTTAATAAAAAATATTAATTATACTGATAGAATATTAGAAACCGAAATCGCTAACTTAAAAATTAAGAATCCAATAGGTCTTGGTCCAGCACTTAATAAAGATGGAGATATAACAGAGACATTACAAAACTTTGGTTTTGGTTTTACTTACATTGGATCAGTATTAAAGAATAAGAATATCGGAAATAAACATCCTTGGTTTATAAGATACAAAGATAATCAATCACTAGGTAATTCTATGGGATTACCATCAAAAGGATATGAATATGTTCTAAAAAAAAATAGTGACATAAATAGTTTAACGCCTTTAATAACTAGTTTAGCTGATAACACGATAGAAAAAATTTGTTTTGTAATGGAAAAATTAGATAATTTTTCCAACATATTTGAAATAGATATAAGTTGTCCAACTAGTAAAGAAAAGAATTTTGAGGATAGAGAAGAATTAAAAAAACTTTTAAGTAAACTAAAAGAAAAAACAGATAAACCATTATTTGTAAAATTACCGCATTATGATTTAAAAAACAAAGAAGAGATAGAGAAACTATTTGATATAGTTAACATATGTATTAACTCAGAAATTGGAATAACAATATCAAATACAAAACGTATAAAAGAAGAAAAAATACCTTCAGAATATGTAGGACTTAGTGGTAGAGAAATATTTAGTAACACAAACAATATTTTAAAAGAAATTCAAACAATAACCAATAATAAAATACCTATAATAGGTACAGGAGGAATATTTAGTGGTGATGACGCCTATGAGATAATTAAAAATGGGGCAAACGCATTAGCTATAGTAACAGCTTTTATTTATTATGGACCAGGAATAACATATAAGATATTAGAGAAATTAACTCATAGATTAAAAGAAGAAAAATTTAAGTCAATTAATGAACTTAGAGGATATAATATAAAATGAGAAAATTTGCTATAATATATTCAAGTGATCTATTAAATGATTTACAAACATTAAAGATAATTAATGAAATAAAAGAACATATAGATGGAATAAAATTAGGATTACCTATAATGATACAATATGGAGAAGAAATAATAAAAAAAATAAAAGAAATTACAAATAAACCACTTATTGCAGATTTTAAAATAGCTGATATTGGATTTCATAGAAAGAATCAATGGAGTGGATCAAACGCAAAAATTATAGAAAAAGCATATGAAATTGGTTTTGAATATATAACTTTCCACCCAATAGTTGGAATCTCCTCAACAATAGAATGTGTAACAAAAGCACATGAAATAGGAATGAAAGTTTTAGCAATACCACATATGACTGGAGTAGGAAGTGAATTAATATATAATCAACCAATTAATAGAGATCATATAAAAGATATAATGCTAGAAAATAATTTGAATAGTAAGATTGTAGAAAATTGTATAACAACAACGGAATTAATATTAAACATATGTGAAGAATTAAAGGTAGATGGTTATATTGGACCTGCAAATAAACTTGATATTATAAAAAAATATAGAGAGATTACAGATAGACCAATATTTTCACCAGGAATAGGAAGACAGAATAAAAATAAAGAGATATTAGATCAAATAAATGAATTAAAATTAGTCTGCGGAGATAACTGTGCGATGATAATTGGATCTACTATTTACAGTTCAACTAACCCAATTAGAACAATAAAGAACATAGTTGAAATAAGAAATAAAGTGATGGATGAATAAATGAATAATAACAAGATAGAGAGTTTAAATCATTTATTAAAAGAAAACGCATTAATATTTGAAGACACAAAATTAAAAAGCGGTAGGATATCACCATATTATTTAAGTTTAAGAAAAGCAATGGAAGATAATTCATCATTAGATAAAATTGCAGAATTATTTACAAATACAATAATAAATAGATTTGGAAAAGAATTTGATTATATTTACGGTCCTGCTTATACAGGAATACCATTAGCTGCTGCAATTGCATTAAAATTATGGAATCAACATAAATTACAAATAAGATTTGGATATGATAGAAAAGAAGTTAAAGATTATGGAAATAAAAACGAGAATATGATAATAGGTACCATAAAAGAAGGAGATAAAGTAATAGTAGTTGACGATGTGTTAACTACAGGTGAAACAAAAATTGAAAGTATAAACAAAATAAGAGATTTACAAAAAAATATAGACATAATTGGAATAGTTGTATTTTTAGATAGAGAAGAAATTGATAAAAATAATATTTTATCTAGTAAGAATTTAAAAAATGATGGATTGATTGTAGAATCAATATTAAACATAAAAGAAGTCTATAATTGGCTTTTAGAAAAGAGAATTAATAATAAAATCATAGTAGATAAAAACGCATATGATAAATTTGAAAGATATATTAAAATTAACGGTTAATTATAATAATTTAGTTGTTATTTAGAACTCCAGCCATTGGTAGATCAGTAACTATATGAAGTCCAGGATTTGAATCAAGTACTCTAGATATTGAATTAACTATAATAGCTCGAGTAGCAATATCTCCATGAACACCATGTTTAAAATGCATAGTAAGATTAGGTTGTCCATTTACAGAAATTTCATCATAAGGATTTTGAGCTCCAACATACATTTCTAAAATTAATTTGATTTTTGTTTCATCACGTATTTTACCAGTAACAATTTGATTAAGTCCTAGAACTTGATTTTTTTCAATAGTCATGCTATCAGTAATAATTTTTTTATTTGCTATAACAGGTTTAATTACATTAGTAATATTTGTTAATTTGAATCCGAGAATATTATTGATTATTTGTAATGATTCAATTAATCCTATATGACCAAACATTCCAGATTCTAATTTGGAATCAAAGTCTTGTTTTGATAAACCAGCACCAATTTTTTTTTGAAAAGGTAATCGACGTTTTGAAGCGTCAACAACTCTTGTTGCTACTATATTATCAACCTCAAGTGATACACCAGTTAACGCAACAACCATTGCATCTAATATATAACCAGGGTTAACTCCTGCACCAAGAACAGAGACACCAAACTGTTTTGATTCAGAATCTATTTTATTAGCAATTTCTTTATTATTTATCCATGGATAACTTAATTCTTCAGCAGTAGAAATCAAATTTATACCATGCTGTATAATATCAAGAATTTGATTTTTGATATTCTTTAGATGTGATTGAGTAGCATGAAGAATTATATCAGGCTTATGAATTTTTATGGCTTCATCTAAATTATTCACAACAGGTATACCAAGTTGTTTGTTATAATCAATAACAAGACCAAGATCTTTACCAACCTTAGATTTATCAACATCAATACCACCAACAAGTTTTAGATTTTTTTTATCAAGAACTAATTTAGCCAACTCACAACCAATAGGTCCAAGACCATATTGAATAACAGATATTTGATTATTTTTCCTCAATTGAATCATAATA
>CALBXV010000452.1 GCA_937890045.1 uncultured archaeon | reverse complement strand
ATATTCTAAATTAACAAATAAAATTAATTCAAATTTAATTAAATTAGCTATTAATGATAATTTACCAATTTTAGGAATATGTTATGGTGCAGAAATACTTGCTTTAAATCTTAATTGTACATTGAAGCGTATGACTAAACCATTAAATGAAATAGTTAAAATTTCTATTAATGTCCCAAATCCACTAACAGATCCATATGATAAATTAAATATGTATTGTAAACGTGCATTTCAGATTTTTAGGTTAAGTAAAGAAGTTAATTCTTATTCATCTTCTGTGTTTAGTGATAATGAAATTATTAAGCATGTTAATTATAATATGTTTGGATTACAATTTCATCCTGAATTAAGTGGTCCAATTGGAAAACAAATTATTAATAATTTTATTAATATTGTTAAAAAATAATTGAATGTTTAGCATAATTTATTTACATGTTATTGTTACTTATTTTTTGTATATTTAATGAAATCTATCGGTATAGATGCAATATATGCTTATACGTCTGAATTATATGTTGATAACTATGATTTAGCTAAAGCAAGAAATATTGATCCAAATCATTTTATTAAAGGAATTGGAATAAAAACATTTTCTGTTAAACCACCTAACGAAGATTATGTAAGTCAAGCAGCTACTGCTGCATATAGATTAATGAAATATTATGGTTATAGACCTGAAGATTTTTTTAGAATTGATGTGGCTACAGAAAGTAGTTTAGAGGGGTCCAGAGCAACTGTTTCTGACGTTATAGGTATGTTAGAACAAGTATATGGTAAAGGTAGTTTTTCACATATACTAGGTTATGAACAAAAATTTGCTTGTGCTAGTGGTGTTGAAAGAATTTTAGAATCTTCTATTTGGCATGTCGCCGAGTATAATCCTAGAAAATATTCTATGGTTATAGTGTCAGATACTGCTAAATATAATTTGCAAACTGGTGAAGAACCTACTCAAGGTGGTGCTGCAGTTGCATTTGTGATATCTGAAAACCCAAAAATTGCTGATATTATTCCAAAAGGATTTGCTGGTTCTATGAGATATGAACCAGGTGATTTTCGAAAACCTGATGGAAGAACAGTTGCTATTGTTGATGGTAGGCAATCTATTGCTTCATATCTTAATGAAATGAAAATTGCTTGGTTATTATATAAAAAACAACTTAAAAAATTAAATTTATTTAAATTAGAAAAAGATGAAACAATATTAGATTATATCTCTAAAGCTATATATCATAATCCAAATATGAAAATGGTTAGAGACGCTCATACTTCACTTCTATTACATGAATGGCGTAATCTTACTAGATTTAATAACATTGTTAAAGATATAGGTGAACAACCAAAACGTGGTAATCTTGACGATTTATCTTTCTATCAAACCAAAGAATATAATGATTATAGAAGGAAATTTATTAAAACAAATGATTTTATAGATGATTTTGATAATCGAATTGGAAGTTCATTAATCGCGCCTTCTTATATAGGTAATTCTTATAGTGCGTCATTTGGAGTTGGTTTAGCTAGTATGATTGAAAATGATAAAGAAAATTTATCTAATTCTTTTGCTTTAATTGGTGGTTATGGTAGTGGAAGTAAATCTATAATAATTACTATTAAATTCCTTGATGATTATAAACATGAATCTAGATATCTCGATACTATGAATCAAATTAAAAATCGAATAAAATTAAACATAAATGAATATCAGGATATACATAGCGATAAGATTAATCTAGAATCTTATACTAAAATATTGTCTAAACCTAGATTTATATTAACATCTATTGGAAAAAATGAAAATGAGGGTATAAGATATTATAGTATTTCAGAATAATTAATATTACTTATCAAATTTTTCTTCATATCCTCTGATTATTAAATAAACTAATTTGATGCTTGGTATTTGAATGTTTTTTAAATCTGCTTTTTTAATTAAAAATCCTAAAATATCTGTGCATTCAGTTTTTTTCTTATTTAATATATCTTGTAACATGGAGGGTTTCATTATAGAACCTAAATTGTTTTCATCATATTTATAAGATTTAATTTTGTGTATGTTCTGCATCATATTAGATATGTTTCTATTATAAATTTGTTTTAATTCAAGTCCACTATAATTTTTTAATTTATATCCATATTTATTCATTATACTTATACCTTCAGATAAAACATTAGCTATTAATTCTAAACAATATTTATTTTCGTATATCTGTGGAGTTGGAATTTGTGTTAAAGCGCTTATTGCTCCTAATGACGATATAGATATAATTTTATGCCATTTAATGCTTTCAATATCTTTTACTACCTGAGTTTTTATTCCTGCCTTATTAAATTCACTAGATATGTATTCTATTGATTTCTTCATTCCTTTTCCATAGCTTCCAATAAATGTGTTATCAGTCCCTGAATCTATTACTATTCCAGGCTCTTTTAAGAAAGCACCTGTGTTACTAACTGCTCCAATCACATTTTTTGATCCAAAACATTTTGCCAATATTTCTTCTTTATTCATAATGTTTTGAAATGATAAAAATTTTGTAGTATTGGTTCTTAAATGCTTGTAGTCATTTAATATTTTATTTGTATCTTTGGATTTTACTGATAATATTACTAAATCATAAACTTCTTTTAATTCTGGTTTATCTAATACTTTAATATTATATTTACTTAATTTGTTGGAATTAGGTATATTAATCATTAATCCATTTTTAAGACTAGTAAATTGATGACCTCTAGCAATAAATGTAACTTTATGTCCTGATTTCTGTAATAATATTCCAAATTGGCATCCAAGTGCACCAGAACCTAATATTAATATCTTCAAACTATAATTTTCTACTTTCAAGTACTTGATAAAGTTTAATTAAAACAAAATTAATGTTTAACTTAGTTTTGATTAATTTGTTTATAACAATTATATATTTGTTCTTTGGAATCATTACAGGTATTCTTTCATCATTAACAGGTATTGGTGGAGGATTATTTATAGTTCCAACAATTATTGCTACAGATGAATGGATTAATTATAATATTATTATTCAAAACGCAATAGGAACTAGTTCAATTATTATTTTATTTATTTCAATTTCAGCTACATTTGTATATTTACGTAAAAAAATTGTTGATATAAAATTAGGTCTTTTATCTTCAATTATTACTATACCCTTTGCTTTTATTGGATCTATTCTTACTTCTTTCTTATCTTCAAATTATATGTCAGTAATTTTTGGTTTATTATTACTACTTATTTCATTCAAATTTATATCTGCGCGTATTAATTTATTTAATTTTAAATTCTCTGCTCTCAATAATGGTTCTAAAAGAAAAATCACAGATATCAATGGTAATACATACTCATATAATGTTAATTTTCGTTATGCCCTCATATTTATGATAATTTCTGGTATTTTATCTGGATTTTTAGGTATTGGTGGTGGTGTAATTATTGTTCCGCTTTATCGATTATTATTTAAGATTCCTATAAAAATTGCTGTCGGCACTTCATTATTTATTATGATGTTTACTTCTGCTGGAGCTTCTCTAGGTCATTTTTTACTTGGTAATATAGTTTTTGAAATATTTATTTTAATGTTAATAGGAATAATAATTGGGACGCAAATTGGTACTAGATTACTTACAAATTTAAATGTTAAATATCTTGAATCAATGTTAGGCCTTTTATTTTTCATTATTGGTTTAATATTAATTTATAATAATTTATTATTTTTATAGATATTAGTAATTTATTTATTATACTATTTTCATTTATTATTTAATGCTTAAAAAGAAAAAAATAAATGAAAAAAATTATATATTATGTACTTTTGGAAATATATTTTCGTTAGAACAAGCAATCAATGAATTAAAACAGATTAATGAAATTAAATATAAAGTTGTTGATAATTGGACGTTAATTATTAAACTAATTAATTCAAAAGAAAATCTCAGAAAAAACATTAGTGATATTATTATAAGTCATAAAGGTTATGTTGAACCTAATATGAATAAATTATATCCTCAAAATAAGAAAAAAAATAAAAAAGATCAAATGAATCCGCTTGATTATCCAATTTTTGGATAAAAAACTATTATTTTTAATTAAAAATTGAAATCTGTAAATATAGATGTTAAAGAAAAATTTCTAAATATTATTTGGGATGATGATCATGTCAGCAAGTATATTAATAAAAATCTAAGAGAACAATGTCAATGTACTTTATGTTCTGGTGAATCAGGTGTGTTTGGTAAACATTATGCTGGGGTTAAACAGGAAATTAATGATAAAATATGTCCTACTGAATTTCGTCCTGTTGGTAGATATGGTTTGAATATTGTTTGGAATGATGGGCATGATACTGGAGTTTATACTTATGATTACTTAAAAATTCTATGTATTTGTGATAAATGTTCTAAATAATATGCTAAAAACCAACAAAATCTTTTATATCTGAGTCTGACACTAATCCTTTTTTTTACATCGCTCAATGCTCTATCTAATATTTCAATTCCTTTATCTATTTGTTCACTTGTTATTATTAGAGCAGGTGTAATTTCAATTACATTAGAATCTGGACCTAAAAAAGCTGTTAATAATCCTAATTGCCATGCTCTATATACTACTTTTCCTGTTTCTTTTTTTGCTGGCTCTTTAGTTTTTCTGTTTTTAACTAATTCAATTCCTAATATTAATCCTCTACCTCTTATATCTCCAATTATTTCATGTTTTTTCATTAATTCTTCTAGTCTTTTTTTCATGTATTTACCCATCTTATCTGCATTGTTAATTAATTTTTCATCATTTATAATATCTAATGTGGCCAATCCTGAA
>CALBXV010000451.1 GCA_937890045.1 uncultured archaeon | reverse complement strand
TTTAAATAAATTATCTCCAGCCGCAAAGAAAATTTTGAATAAGGAAGAAGATAAAAAGAAATATACAAAACAAGATGATGAAGGGGAGCCAGATTTTTATGATCCAGAGGATTATGAAAAAATATATCCTGATAAAACAAAACCAAAAGATGAAGTTGGTGATATAAAATATGGTAAAGGTTTTTCACCAGATAGTGATCATATGTTTGATTCTGTAGCTAATTCAGCACCTGATGCATCTGATAAATATTCTGGAATGGTAGATTCAGCAAAGAGTGGTAATTGGGAAAAATTTAGAGCAGGAATTCATGATATATATGATGAAGATGCGAGAGAACATTTGTTAAATTTAGCAAATCATGTAGATGCTGGAACATATAAAAGCGAATTTCCTAGTGGTAAAAAAGGTTTAAAATTTGGTAGAAAAGAAGTTATGGATATGTTTAGACAGGCGGCTGAGTATGGAGATGAACAATTCGGTGGTGACGAAGATGAAGATGATTTGGAAGACCCAGCAGGTGGTAAAGGTGATGCTTGGATGCATGGTAAATCAGAAGAATCAATTACTATTAATGGTAAACAATATAAAAGAATTTCCGAATCAGTAGAACCTACAGTATTTGATCCATTTAAAGAAGCAAAAAAACAACTTGGTAGTTTATATACTAGAATGAAAGGTAAATAGAGGTTATAATTGATAGAAGTTAAAGTTAAAAAGAATAACGTTGAAAAAGCTTTAAGAGAATTTAAGAGAAAAGTTAAGGATTCTAAATTAATGTTAGAATTATCTGAGAATAGTTATTATACCAAGCCATCTGTTAAAAAAAGGCGGCAAAAGCTAAGATCTAAGCTCAGAATGAGGCAAAATACAGAAAAAATCAATAATTCTCGCTAATTTTAGACCTTTTTGTAAAAAAAGTTTATATTTATATAAAAACAAATACACTATTGGGAAAACCTTCCCATCATATAGTGTACCAATGAATATGTCGTATAATAGTTCCCAATAACTATTTTAAATCCAAAATAATATTAAATTTAGATAATTTTTATCTAAATGAAATAGGAGAAAAGTAATGGATGATCTTTTAAAAGAAGCCATTGCAGATGCAAAAGCAGTTCGTGAAACAGCTCTTGAAAACGCCAAAGTCGCTTTAGAAGAAGCTTTTACACCTCGCTTGAAATCTATGCTTTCTAAGAAAATTCAATCTGAGATTGAAGAAGAAGGTACTGAAGATGAAGTAACTGAAGATGCTGTATCTGATGAAGATGCAGACTCAGTTGACGAATCTGATGACGTGGAAGAAGAAGTAGAAGTTCAAGATGAAGGTATGTATGAAGATGAAGAAGAAGAAGCTGGCGAAGAAGAAGAAGCTCCTGAAGAAGAAGCTCCTGAAGCTGAAGAAGGTCTGGAAGTTGATGAATCTGAAATCATAGAAATTGATGGTGTAAAATATGCACCAGTTGTTTCTGAAGAAGATGATGAAGAAGAAGCTGAAGAAGAAGCTCCTGAAGATGAAGAAGAGTTTGAAGATGAAGATGAGGATCTTGATCTAGAATCCGTTCTGAGAGAATTAGAATCAGAATTGGAAGAAGATGAAGATGCTGATTTTAACGAAGAATCTGACTTTGTAGATGAAGCTGATGAAGCTGATGATGACGAAAAAGAAGATGTTGACGAAGAAGTTGACAAATCTTCTGGAATCGGTAAATCTGATAATCACAAAGGCGAATCTGATGAATCTTCTAAAATAGGCGTTCCTGGAAAAGCAAAACATGAATCAGTTGAAGAAACTGAAGAAGTGATTGCTGAATCTGATGAATCACCTGTTTCTGAATCTGAAGAAGAAGAAATTGATTTAGAAGAAGTATTAAGAGCACTTCAAGAAGAAGATGAAGTAGATACTACTTCTGAAGATATGGAAAATCTTCAAACAGAACTCGACGAGCATCGCGATGTCGTAAAATATCTTCGTTCTAAGTTGAACGAAGTCAACTTACTTAATGCAAAACTTTTGTTCACTAATAAACTATTCAGGTCGTATGGTTTATCTAATGATCAGAAAATGAAAGTAGTTGAAACATTTGATAGAGCAAAGAACCTTAGAGAAGTCAAACTTGTTTACGCAACGATGGCAGAATCTTTTGTTAATGGCTCTACCAGAGAAGAAATTGTTAAAGAATCCAAAAAGGGGTCAGCTTCAAAACCAGTTGCTAGCACGAAATCTGATAAACAGGAACAAGAAATTATTACTGAATCAGATGAAATGAAGCAACGTTTTCAGAAGTTGGCTAATATCCTTTAAACCTGGAGAATTATTATGTCAAGTAAGGCAATAGCAGAAATTATGGATGGCTATAACCCGCATATTGAGCGTCGGAATGAAACGAAGAAGCTCATAGAAAAGTGGGAAGCTACTGGTCTGTTAGAAGGTCTCGGAGACGAAAATAAAGTTCATACAATGGCACAGTTGCTTGAAAATCAAGCACGTCAGCTTATTGATGAATCTTCAAGAGTTGGTGGACCAGGTACGGAAGAATGGAGTGGAGTTGCACTTCCTCTAGTTAGACGTATCTTTGGTGAATTGGCAGCACAGGAATTTGTTTCTGTACAGCCTATGAACCTTCCATCAGGTCTGATTTTCTATCTAGACTTTAAATACGGTACAGCCAATCAAGGCTTTAGCGTAGGTGAAGATGTTTATGGTAACACATCAGCATCTGGCGATGCAAGTGGTGGTCTTTATGGTGCAGGTAAGTTCGCTTACTCAACCAAGCAACAGGAAACTGGCGCACAGACGATTCACGCATCAAGTGTTGCAAGCGGAACTTATACAACTGGTTCTGTTGCAGCAAGAGATATTGACTATGAACCTGATTTAACTATCGGAACAGCGGGCGCTGATAACGCACTTAATAAAGTGACAGTATCTACCGCAGGTATGACACGTCCTGATACAGAAGCAGTTCGTTCAATGGTGATATCTGGTTCAGGATTTGATGAGTATTTCCCTGCATATACAACACTATCTGGTTCTTCTGAGAATGAAGTAGTCTTCATTGTTAGACAATCAGCAGCTGGCACATTAGGGCCGCTAACAGTTAAGTATAGTGCACAACCTACTGATTCAACTCGTGGTGACTTTGAAGTTACTACAAGTGAAGATTGGGCAGGCGATACGGGCGATATCGGAATTCCAGAAATTGATATTCAGTTAAGACAAGTTAGCATTGTTGCTAAAACTCGTAAACTGAAAGCAGTATGGACTCCTGAGCTAGCTCAAGACCTTAACGCTTATCATAGTGTTGATGCAGAAGCAGAATTAACAGCAATGTTAAGTGAGTATGTATCAATGGAAATCGATTTGGAAATCATAGACATGCTTAGAGCAAACGCAGATGCTAAGACCGAATATTGGTCAGCAAGAGTTGGATTTGAACGTCCAACTGGAGGCGGATCTTTCGCACAGTCAAGTGGTGAATCTAATGCTTATACAAAGGGTGAATGGTTCCAGACTCTTGGAAACAAAGTCCAAAGTGTAAGTAACGCAATTCATCAGAAAACTCTACGTGGTGGTGCTAACTGGATGGTGGTTTCACCTGAAACAGCAACAATCATAGAGAGTATTCCTGGATACGCAGCAGACACTGATGGTAATGCATCTAATAGCTCATTTGCAATGGGTGTTCAAAAGGTCGGTATGTTAAATAGTCGCTATACAGTTTATAAGAATCCTTATATGTTAGAAAACGTAATCCTTATTGGATTCCGTGGGTCTAACTTCTTAGAAACTGGTGCGGTTTATGCTCCATACGTTCCTTTGATCATGACACCTCTTGTTTATGATCCAGCTAACTTTACACCTCGTAAAGGGGTAATGACCCGTTATGCTAAGAAAATGGTCCGTCCAGAATTTTATGGACAGGTCGTTGTAGCAGACGTAAACTATGTATAATAGTTTGGTCAGTTAGTCGTCCGAGATTTTTAATCTCAAATAAAATAAGCCCTCATTTATTGGGGGCTTTTTTTATGCCTATTTATAGAGGGTTTTATATTTATAGTTGAAGAAATATATTTATTTTAGGAGATTATAATGCCACAAACAGCAATATGGCCAGGAAGTAGTTCATTTGCTTCAGGACAAACTCCATTTGGAATTTATGATAGTGATACTCAATTTTCTGGATCTGGAATTAATTCTGTAGATAGATTTTCAGATTGGTGTGCTAAAAGATTGGGATATCCAATTATGGATGTAGAGATGCAATCCGGCTCGTTTTATGCGGTTTATGAGGAAGCGGTCACAGAATATTCAGCACAAGTAAATCAATTTAATATTAAAGATAATTTATTTAATTTAGCAGGTCAATCTACTGGGTCAAATTTGACACATAGAAATATTACGCCTACACTTGGTAGAACTGTTAAATTATCTGGTAGATATGGGACAGAAGCTTCTACTCCAGTTGGTGGGAATGTAGAATTAAAAAGTGGTAGTATAGATACAGTTAGTGGTTCACAAACATATGATTTAAATGCATTATGGGCAAATGTATCAGAAAGTGGGAAAGCTATAGAAATTAGAAGACTATATCATGGACCAACTCCTGCAATTCAAAGATATTTTGACCCTTATGCAACTACTGGATATGGAACTCATAAAATGATAGAAGGATTTGGATTTGGTGGAATGTCTCCAGCGGTAACTTTTACATTAATGCCTATATTTGAAGATATGTTAAGATTACAGGCTATTGAATTGAATGATCAAATTAGAAAATCAGCATATTCATTTCATTTGGTGAACAATAAAGTGAGAATATTTCCACTTCCAACAACTAATTTTAAAATATGGTTTGAATATTATTTAGTAAGTGATAAAGAAGATTCAACCAGCTCTGATCACGGTGGGTCATCATTGGCTTCAATATCAGATTTTTCTAATGTTCCATATAATAATATGGTATATAGTCAAATTAATGATACTGGGAAGCAGTGGATTCGTAAATATGGATTGGCTTTAGCTAAAGAACTATTGGGAACAATCAGAGGTAAATATACTAGTATTCCAATTCCTAATTCAGAAACTACTTTGGATGGAGATGCATTACGAAGTGAAGCTCAAACTGAAAAGGAAATTTTAGTTACACAGTTACGTGAAATGTTAGAGGAAACAACTCGTAGGTCATTGATGGAAAGAGATAAAGATGAATCTGATATGTTACTAGAAAAGTTGCAAAAAGTACCTTTGCCAATTTATGTAAAATAGGATTAAAATATGCCAAGTCGTTTTTTAAGTCAAACAGATAGAAATTTTTTTACTTCTATAAATCGCGAATTGGTTGGTAATTTAAAAAATGAAAAAGATGGAATTATCAATCAAACTTGTGTATTATATAGAGTATCAGCTGCAGATACTATGACAAATCTGTATGGGGAATCGTCTGCTGGTAAAACATATTTAAAGGGAGTTAAATTACCCTGTTTGATACAAGCTGACGATTTTGATTTTAATACAGAAGAATTTGGAGTTGATTTAAGACAAACTGCTCAATTTTGGTTTGAAAGAGAGTATCTTACAGAACTTAGTTTAGTTGTAGAGCCAGGAGATGTTTTTGATTGGAATTATGCACATTTTGAAGTAGCAACTATGAATGAAAATCAATTAGTTGGTGGTCAAGTTGATAGTAATTGGTCGGTGGTATGTAATGCATTTTTAGTAAGACGATCTAATTTACAAATTGACAGAACGAGGAGTAATTAGTGGCTAGATCAAAACCTATACCAAGAACTATTAGACAAAGATTTACTACTCCACCAATGAATCGTGGATTGGCCAGAAAGCGTGGTGATAATGTAAAAAATGTAGAAGTTACATTGATGGATCATGATGCGGCTATTATGTATTATTTTACTAATGTGATACAACCAACTGTAAAGGAAGCTGGAGAAACAGTAAAAGTTCCTGTTATGTATGCCAATCCAGAGAGATGGAAATCTATTAGAAAAAGTGGACACTTGAGAGATAGAAAAAGACAATTGATTACTCCTTTGATTGTTTTTAGAAGGTCGTCAATACAAAAAGATGAAACTATACCTGTAGATAAGTTAGATGCAAATGATCCAAAATTATTTTATACCTTTGAAAGAAAATATACAAATAAGAATAGATATGATAAGTTTAATGTTCAAAAAGGATTAACAAAATCTAAAGAATATTATACAGTAGCTATGCCAGACTATATGACTATGACATATGAAGCTATAATTTGGACTCCTTTTATTGAGCAAATGAATAGCCTTGTAGAAAAGATTAATTATTCAGATGGAGCATATTGGGGAGAACCAGGAAAATTTAAATTTAGAGTTAATATTGAGAGTTTTGAAGATGCTACAGAGATGGCCGATAATGAAAGGGTGATTAAAACTAATTTTACATTTAATTTTAGAGGTTATTTGGTTCCAGAATCATTTAATGATTATGTTACTACTACAAAATATTTTAGTCCATCAAGGCTAGATATTGTAGATGAAACAGATGGAAGTTTTTCTACAATGTATAGACCAGATACTAAAACAGAAACAGTTAGGATTTTAGGAACATCATTGGGATCAAATTTACCAAGTGGGTTGGCAGGAGCAACAGATTTTATTAGAGGAGTGTCACCTTCATCAGGTCAAGAAATACAAGATTTACAATTTACTAATATCTATGGTGGAGATACTAGATATACAATGCGGTATGGTGGAGAACCTACTAGTTCATTGGATACTACAGCAGTATTGACTCTCGGATATGTAAGTGCTTCTTTTTTGGAAAACTTTTCATATTTGTCTGGGTCACAATCCTCATCATTAGATACTGCGCCGACACCAGATAGACAAAATTATATAATATCGGTACCTTCAGGACATAAAATAAGAAATGGGTCTGTTTCAGTTGGAGTAAATGGTCAAATTTTAACTAGTCCAGCTAATCAAGAGGATACTTCAAGTTCCAAAGATTTTTTTATGTCTTCATCGAGCGCTGGATTTATTAGTATAAATAAAAAACATAGTAGCGCAAGTACAATACAGGGTATTGATTTAGATGAAAATGATAATATTACAATAAATTATAGTTTGATAATAATATGATAACACAATTAGAAGGATATAAGGGAAATTTAAGAAAATTTGTTTCAGCGGTAAGCGAATCAATATTTAATGCTGATAAACTTCAATTTACTGATGAGTCAGGTTCAAATTTACCTTATAGAATGAATAATTTAGACGGAGATCCAACGATTAAATATGATATTATGTCTATGGGGGCGATGAAAGATTTTAGTAGGGAAAGAGTAAGGGAATTAGGATTTACTGATATATCTACATCTACTTCAGATTATCAGGAGTTTGATTTAAGTGTATTTCATTCTGTTTCGAAACATCAACCTAGACCTGCTTCTTTTAAGTTTTCAGTTAATCAAATTCAACAAATTAGTAAACCGCCATGGACAACTGCAATAGGCACAGATTTTTATTTTGCTGATAATTATAAAAAAGTAAGGCTTAGAAAAAAAACTAATGACACCAGTGGAGTAGCGGGGACTATTAAGGGTATAACTTTAAAAAGTGGAGATCAAATTATTTTTAGATATAAAATACAACCAATAGATTTGGATTAAATTATGGCATTAATTGATTTAACAAGACAAGCACAAGCTTCAACAATTGCAAAACAAGTTTTGAGAGTTGGTAGTGCTATAAACCCAGCTACGGGATTATATGATGTAATTTGGGATGACTTTACTCAAGATGATTTAGGAACTGGTTCTCTAGATGCAGGTCTTACAGGGATTGTACAAGGTGCAAATTATTATTTATATGATGATACTGGTGGTAATATATATACTTCTGGAAGTTATGGTAGTCAGTTAATAATGACTTTAAATCCAGCGGGTTATATGACTGGATCATTGAAAATTTATGGTGATTTAATTGTAGAGGGTAGTCAAAGTGTAGCAAATGTTGCTACAATGCAAGTAGAAGATCCAATTATAGATTTAAATTTTACAGGTTCCACTGCGTTAAGTTCAGCGGACGCTGGAATGAGAGTTGGTAGAAGTGGTGCGACAAACGCACAGTTAATATGGGATCATTCTGAATCAAGATGGGCATTAGATAATGCTACTGGAGCAAATATTAATATAGTTGGTGTTTCTACAACCGATACATTAACCAACAAAACAATTACTTCACTTGCATCTTCTACTATGGGGAGTAACGCCGATTTAACATTTAGTGGTGGGGGAGAAGTATTAGGATTACCAGCAACTGCAAGTTTAAATACATCAGCTACCTCAAAACTTTATGTAGACCATAGAAATGAATTTTTAAGAAAATCTTATGTAAAGAAAGCTGCATCTTTTAGTGGAGCTGTAACTTTAAATGATATATCTGGATATGAGACAGCAAGTTTTACTGCTACGATGGCATCTGC
>CALBXV010000450.1 GCA_937890045.1 uncultured archaeon | reverse complement strand
ACAGATACATTGGCATATTGAAGTATATCCAAGAATGCAACATGAAGATTCATTAGGGAATAGAACAGATATATATGTAAATAATATATTACCTGAAGAGGCTGCACAAGTATTAGCTAAACATTCAACAGAAGTTTTGGCAAAACAAGTTGGAATAGATATTTAAATAGAATATGTTTCGTTTTTAAATAGATCTTCAACATTTTCTTTATTTCTTATTACAATATAATCATCATTTAGTTTTTTCATTATTATAGTAGGTTTCGTTTGACAGTGAAATGGCATATTAAATACAATAGAATATGATCCAATGTTTTTAAAAATTATATAATCACCAATTTCCAGTTTAGGTAATTTTATATTAGAAGGAACATGAAAAACATCATTAGTATCACATAATTTACCAGTTAAATTAACTTCATATTTTTCCATAACATCTTTTTGTGAAAGTAAAGATATTGGATATTCTTGCAACATTAATGCAGAATCTAGTAAATTATGATAACCACTATCCAAAATAACAGTTTTAATATTATTAGTAATTTTAATATTAACTATTTTGGATAATAAATAACCTGATTCAGCAGTTAAGAATCTACCACTTTCAACAATTAACAGAGGTTTACAGTCCTCATTTTTATAAATTAGATTTAATTCATTAGTAACAATTTCACTAATTTCATATGGGCTAAAAATTTTATCAGAATAAGTAACAGGAGTACCACCACCTATATCAAGTATTTTTAATTCAATAGAAGGATAATAAGTTTTAACATCATTAAAAAAAGTGTATAATTTAACTAAGCTTTCTTTAAAACAATTTGAATTAGTAATTTGAGAACCTAAGTGGAAATGGAATCCAGTAAATGTAAGAAGATCATGACCAATAATTTTTTCAATAATATCAAAAGCGTTATCAGAATTTTGATTATTATCATTATAAAATGGCACTCCAAATTTACCGTTTTTTTGTGAAGCAGAAATATCTGCTTCAACATGAATTTCAGGATTTATTCTAATTAGGACATTAATTTTTTTCTCGTATTTATTAGCAACATACAATAAATTATTTAATCCATTAAGAGAATTAACAACGATCAGAGATATATCGTGATTTAAGATTTGTTCATATTCTTCAATTTCTTCAGTAAGACTATTATAAACAACTTTATTTGGAGTACCGCCAGATTTTATATAAAAGAATAATTCATTGATATTGCTAACATCGAACATTAATCCATTTTCAATGAATATTTTTAATATAGTAGGATTAAAATTTGCTTTCATAGCATATGCTATTTTAGTTTGACCACAATAATTTTCATAAGCATTAAGTAGTTCTTGAGATTTATTTTTTAGAACAATTTCATTTATTAGATATAATGGAGTGCCATACTTTTTAATTAAAATAGACAACTCATTTTCATTAAATGAGATATGATTTGTTACTCTACAAGTTTTACTTTGTTTGAGCAATTTTTAATGATTATTTTTTACCTAGAAGAATTTCAATAGTAGAAACATTGTGTTGACCAGTTTCATTTTGAAGTATTTCAGTTCCAATTTTTACACTTTTAGTTTCAAATTCACCTTTAGCTAATCTTTTAGTTGTAATTTCTGCAACATCAACTGCACGAGATATTACCATACCTCTAGCTTTTACAGTTACACTACCATTTTGTGTAAGTTGTATCATAGCAGACATTGCATAACTCATAACGGGTTTTTTACCTATAAATAGATCACTAAGAGATTTAAGTGGTGGTCTTGTTCCTGTTTTAGTAGATTTAGGTGGTTTAGATTCAGATTTTTTATCGTTAGATTTATTTTCAACACTTGATTTTTTATCATCAGTAGATTTTTTAGTAGAAGATTCATCAACAGTAGAAGTTTCTTCAGGAGTTGAAGAATCAACTGATGGAACACTTTCTTTAGCAGGAGATTCATCAGAAGATGAATCTGAAGCAGGAGCATCATTTTCATTATTTGCATTTGGGATTTCTTCAGTCATTGTAAATTTTAGAAAAACAAAACAGTATATAAAATTTATTGAAT
>CALBXV010000449.1 GCA_937890045.1 uncultured archaeon | reverse complement strand
TTACCTGCAGTCATTAAAAAATTAGACAGAAATAAAAATGTATGGATTGGTGATAGATATAAAACTAATATATGGGATAGACGAAAAAATATTGATAGGGTTAGTGAAAGTAAACAAAAAATACAAGAAGGGATACACGATCCAGGTATTTTTAAGGCTATCTTTTTAGCAGGTGGACCTGGAAGTGGTAAAACACGAGTATCAAGGTGGATATTTGGTATTCCAGATGGCGTAAATCTTTCACCGTATGGTCTTAAAATGGTTAACCAAGATGCTGAACTTGAATATTTCTTGAAGAAATTTGGATTTGGAGTGGATATTGATAAGATGCCCACAGATGTTTTCAGACAACTTACAGATCCAGGATACAAAGATTATTCTGGATTAAGAACTCATGCCAAAGATTTAAGTGCACAGAGATTGGAGTTGTATAAGAAGGGTAGATTGGGATTGATTATAGATGGAACGGGACATAAATTTAAGGATGTTAAAACCCAGAGAAAAGAATTAATGGGATTGGGATATGATACTTATATGGTATTTGTAAATACAAATTTAGATGTAGCACAAAAAAGAAATATGGAAAGACCTCGCAAACTTCCGTCTGAGGTAGTTGAAAAATCTTGGAAAGAGGTTCAAGATAATATGGCTTATTTTCAAGGGTTATTTGGTGCTCCCAATTTCTTACTTGTAGACAATTCTAAATTTTTATCTGAAAAGGAAGCACAGAAAAAATTCAATATGTTGGTTAAAAAAGGAATTGGTAAATTTATGAAGAAACCAATTAAAAATAAGTTAGCAAAAAAGTGGGTTGAGAAACAGAAGGTCCTTAAAAAGAAATAGGAGAATTAATTATGTGGGATATTGTATTCATTATTAGTATGTGGCTTTATTGGTTTAGTGAAGGGTGTACTGAAGGATATACATTTGCTAAACCTAAACGTAGAAAAGAAAATAAACTAATATGTGGTCGTGTAGGAGAAGGAGTTGCTAAAGTGGATTATCACACTTGGAGACTTGGAGAAAACTTAGGTACAATAGGAGTTCTTGTTGGTGCTTATTTTTCAACGGCAGCTATTCTAAACTTTGGATTGTTTCTAGTAGGAAGTTGGTTAACAGGAATTTGGATATATGAACGGGCATTAAATTATGTTTTTTCTAATGATTTGTTTCCACAAAAGGAGCCATATCATTTGTTGGGATTAACGATACCACGAAATCAGATTGTTGAAGGTATTATAACAGCCGGGTTGGGTGCCGCATTATTGATAGCAGGAGTTATGGTATAGATGCAGACAACTAAATTAACAGAATATCTTATAGAACCATTTTTAGTAGAACAGGTAAAAGCTAAAAAGGTTGTAGGAGTATATTCAGGTCGATTTCAACCATTTGGTCCACATCACAAGAAAACCTATGAGTGGTTAAAGAAGAAGTTTGGTAACGCTTATATTGTAACGAGTGATATTAAGGGAGGTTCACGCCACCCAATGAATTTTAAAGAGAAGAAACGTCATATGATGAAAATGGGAATACCTTCTAATAGAATTATCAAAGTAAAAAATCCATATGTAGCTAAAGAACTGACCGAAAAATTATCAGAAGATACTGCAGTTGTTTTTGCATTTGGTGCCAAAGATGCCGGTAGATTAGCAAGTGGTAAATATTTTCAGGACTACAAGAAGAATAAGAACAATTTGGTTGGTTATGAAGAGCATGGATATGTTTTAGTAGCACCTCATATTTCAATGAGAGTAGGTGGAATGGAAGTTAGTGGAACTTCTATGAGAGAACTTTTAGGTCATCCTAAATACGAAGGTGGCGGAGAACGAAAAAAGTTATTTAAAAAAATGTTTGGTTATTTTGACCAGGGTGTTTTTAATATGTTGACTAATAAGTTTAGAAAGTTGTATGAAAAATTGGATATATCAGTAAGAGAGTTTGAAGGTGATAAGATAGGTGATTTTTTAACTACTATTGATATGAAAGAACTTATAAAAGAATCCAGTACCAGCGTTAATTTTGAAGTTGATGATGGACCACCTATTCATTATAGGGGATTTAGTGATTATAAAAGAGTTACTAAAGCATGGATAGATGATATGTATAAAGGTTTAGGATGGAAAGTAGTTCACTATATTTTGTCTAAAGGAGCAGTCGATCCAGATTTTGATTATACTATGAAATACTCGGTTGTTCCAGCAGTAGCTTATGGTAGATCACATTCAGGAAAATATGGTGAACGATTTGGTGTAAAAGAACCAATTAAAAAATATCAAGAAAGGTTAAACGGAGTTTTGTCTACTCTTGGTTGGGAAGTTGTTAAGTGGATGGGTCTTAAAGACGATTTTAGTGGAGTTTCTGGAGTAGAAGTTGAGGCACCAGTTGCACCTGGTATTGATGGAGAGGATTCAAATACACAGAGAGCAGAGAGAGATAAATTAACAGGCAGTAAACTTCACAGTATAGATGAAATGGTTGATTTGTCTGATTATATTAATTTGATATCAGGCAATAAAATTGAAGAAGATGTTAAGTATGGTGAAAAGTATAATGTAGTTGGTTTTATAGAAGATGTAGAAATAAAGGGTATAGGTAAATTAAAAGCAAAGTTTGATACTGGAAGTGAAGTATATAGTGCACTACATGCTGAAAATATAAAACAATCTAATGGTATGGTTGAATTTGATATAAATGGAAAACATCTCAAAAAGAAAATAATAAGAAAACAGAAAGTAGATGTTGGTAGTAAGAATATAGAAGATAGGGTTGTAGTTGAATTTCCTATGAAGTTAGGTAAAAAAACATATCCATCTGTTAGATTTTCATTAGCAAATCGAAGTGCTAATGAAACAGAAGTTTTAATGAGCAGAGATTTTATAGACAAGTATGATTTTGTAGTAAATGTAAATGAAGAAGATATAAAACCAGATATAATTAAAAGTTTTGTTATAAGAGACACTCTGAATACTAAATTGTGGGATGGTGATAAGTTAAAACCAGAAATTAAAAAGAAACTTTTGGCCATTGGTAAGAACTTTTTTGAGGATTTAGAATTAGAACCAAATGTAAAATTGCAAGATATTACTTTAACCGGCAGTATTTCAAATTATAATTGGTCTAAATTTTCAGATGTAGATTTACATTTACGAATTGATTTTAGTCAAGTAGATGATGATGAAAATTTTGTACAAAATTATGTATTGGCGAAGAAAACAATTTGGAACAATAAACATGATATTAAAATTTATGGATTTCCAGTAGAAGTATATGTAGAAAATGTTGGAGAGTCTCACGTTGCTTCGGGGTTATATTCTATATTAAAGGATGAGTGGATAGTAATACCAAAGAAAAAAGAATTGCAAATAGATTTAGATGATATTCGTTCTAAAGCAGAAGGTTATTTAGGTTCAATACCAGTATTACAGCAGAAGATGAAAGATGGTAAGTATGATGAAGTGGTTGAAATGGTAGAAAAAATTCAAGAAAAATTAAAGAGAATGAGAAGTTCTGGTTTAGAACGGGGCGGGGAGTTTTCAGTTGAGAATCTTGCATTTAAAGCGTTAAGAAGGTCGCCTTTTATTAGTGATATTATTCAAATGAAGAATGATGCGTATGATAAAAAAATGTCAATGAAAGAAAGAATCAATTTAGATGATGAAGTTAGGTTACTTGTTGAGGGGGGAGCCTATGGACACATGAATCATCCATTTGATGATAAGGATTTAACTTTTGGAGATTTGAGAACAATCATAGATTTGGGATTGCAGGGAAATCTCGATAGAGAAGAAGCAGTAACAGAGAAAACAGATGGTCAAAATTTGATGATTACTTGGAAAAATGGTAAATTATTGGCAGCAAGAAATAAAGGTCAAATTAAAAGTAAGGGAAAACGTGCTATGTCTGCTGCAGGAGTTGCTAGAAAGTTTAGTGGTCGTGGTGAAATTAAGAAAGCGTTTGTTTTTGCAATGAAAGATTTAGAGAAAGCTGTAGGGAAATTAACAGACAAACAAAGGAAGAAGATTTTTGACGAAGGAAGTAACTTTATGAATTTGGAAATCATTTATCCTACTACAGCTAATGTAATAGATTATGATAAAACAGTTTTACAATTTCACGGAGCCATTAAATATGATGATAGTGGAACAGCAACAGGTACAGTTCCTGGTTCAGGTAGAATATTACAAGGAATGATTAAACAAGTAAATCAACATATACAAAAACATTTTAAGATAGAGAAACCAGTATTTTTAAAAGTTCCAAAACATCAAGATTTTTCTTCAAAAAGAAGTTCTTATTTTAGTCAATTAGATAAATTGAAGAAACAATATGCTTTAAAAGACACAGATACACTATCTATATACCATCAAAGGTATTGGGAAGAATATATTTACAATGCTGCACAACAATATGGGTATTCTATATCCAATAAAATATTAATAAACTTAACAAAACGATGGGCATTTGGTGATAAGTCTTATAAAATACAGCAAATAAAAAATGATATAGATAATGAGAAGTTTTTAGATTGGGTTTTATCTTCAGATAAAGTAGATGTAGAAAAGAAACAAAAAGAAAACATGAAACCGTTTGAGATATTATTTTTCAGTCTTGGTGCAGATATACTTAAAAATATAGATGGATTTTTAGCAGCCAGCCCAAAAAAAGCAGTACAGAAAATTAGAAAAGATGTTAGTAAGGCAATAAAAGATGTGAGAAAAGGTGGAGATTTAAAGAAGTTAAATAGACTTAAACAACAACTTTCTAAATTAAATGCAATAGGTGGTTTGGATGCTGTTGTTCCAAGTGAAGGAATAGTTTTTAAATATAATGGAAAAACTTTCAAACTAACCGGGAGTTTTGCTCCAATAAACCAGATTACTGGTTTAATGACATTTTAGGGAGGTTATTATGAGTAAAGAAATAGAAAGACAAAATAAAGCAATGCAGTCTATATTAAGAGGTGAAGAACCAGAAAAACGCGTATTTTTTGGATATGAAGGTGATAAAGAATTAGCTAAAAAAGAATTTGAGGAAGCTCAAAGACAAATTGAAGAGAAATTAGACGCAACTAAAGAAGCAAGAATGCCTTGGTTTTGTCCTAAATGTGATGCGGTTATGAAGAAACGATTAGACGACAAGTTTTGGAGATTGTATGGATATTGTTTTGATTGTCAGGTAAAAGTTGAAAATAAAATGAGAATAGAAGGGCAGTGGGAAAATTTTGAAAGAAAAAAGGTATTAGAAAATAGAAAATCGTGGATTTTAGATCAAATTGAAAATGTACGTGAATGGAAAGAAAAGGCAGGCAAAGTTAAATTTCATAATCAAGTAACACCTGATGGAATTACATTAGATGAAGAAAAATGGAATTCAAATCAAGATTTCATACGTAAAATGGCAGATGAGGCTTTAGAATTGTATGAAAGTATGAAATCGGAAGTTGAAAAAGAATTAAATGATATTTATGAATAGGAAAGTATATCAAAAGGAGATAGATAATGACAGCAAAGGAACAACTACGAAAAATAATTAGAGAAGAAATAAAATCAGTTTTGGATGAAGCAGATATTGAAGATACAAAACTGCCATCTCAGGTAGAGAGATATATGAAGAGATTTATATCTGCAGTTAAAGACGCAAGGTTAAATAGGAGAAAGATATTAGCGATTTTAATGAGAGTTATTGGAGCATTGGGTCTAACAAAGGCTGATTTGCAAAAATATACTCAAAAAGTTAGAAAAGAAATTTAACTATGGGATTTGTAAAAAAGTTGATTTTTAGTGTAGTTACATTATTTAGAAAGAATAAATTGGATAGAATACAGAAAGAAATTGAAAAAACAAAAATTAGTAAAGAAGATTCGGAAGAGGCCGTGGAATTCCTACGAAAATTTTCCAAGAGAGAATCTTAGTATATACATATATATAATAAGGAGAAGTTAAATGCCAATTATAAATGATACAGGTGGACAGTTTGTTCAAGGACCAAACGGTAGAACTGACGCAGGATGGCACGGCCGTCAACAGCCACAAGCAAGTGGTTCTTTAGGGCTAGGCAAGTATAATAAAATACATTCTGTAACTGCTGGACAAGTCTTTGATGCCACAGGATCAAATGCTGGTGCAGCCGCTTTTATTGTTGAAAATGTGATGGATGCTGTTATTGAAGCGGCCAATGGTGGTCAGATAACCGCAAGTGGATCATTAGATCAAGGAACTCTATATGAATTTGGAGTTATTAGGGTGGTTGCTGGAACAGCTGGTATTGTTCATGTTCTGTATAAATAATAATGACTAAACAACCTAATTTTAAAGAAGCAATTAAGGCTGAATATGTTAGATGTGCACAAGAACCAGCACATTTTCTTAGAAGGTATTGTATAATTCAACATCCAATAAAGGGCAAAATTCCATTTGCCCTGTTTGATTATCAGGAAAAGACGTTGAATGATGTGAATGAACACAATAATAATATTATTTTGAAGGCTCGACAGTTAGGAATATCAACATTAACTGCTGGATATGCATTATGGATGATGACATTTCAGAGTGATAAGAACATATTGGTTATTGCTACGAAACAAGATACAGCAAAAAATTTAGTTACAAAAGTACGGGTAATGCATTCAAATCTTCCAAGTTGGTTAAAACAAAGATGTGTTGAAGATAATAAATTGTCATTAAGGTATAAAAACGGATCTCAAGTAAAAGCAATTGCAAGTACAGATGAAGCAGGACGTTCAGAGGCACTGTCATTATTGATTATAGATGAGGCGGCATTCATTGAAAAAATAGATTCAATATGGACTGCAGCACAAAGTACTCTTGCAACAGGTGGTAAATGTCTTATATTATCCACTCCAAATGGAGTTGGAAATTTCTTCCATAAAATGTGGGTTGAGGCAGAAGATGGAATAAACGATTTTAATTTTATAAAATTACATTGGTCATTACATCCAGATAGAGAAGAAGAATGGAGAAAAGAACAAGACAAGTTACTTGGACCGTCTCTTGCAGCACAGGAATGTGATTGTGATTTTATTACATCTGGACGTACAGTTGTTGATGGTCTTATATTAGAAGAGTATAAGGAAACTCAAGTTTGTGAACCATTAGAAAAGCGGGGTGTTGATGCAAATCTATGGGTTTGGTCGCCACCTAATTATACAAAAGATTATATAGTGTGTGCTGATGTTAGTAGGGGAGATGCAACGGACTTTTCGGCACTTCATGTAATAGACGTAGAGAGCATGGAACAAGTGGCCGAATATAAAGGTAAAATTTCAACTCGTGATTTTGGAAACCTTTGTGTTAATACAGCTACTGAATATAATGATGCATTATTAGTAATAGAAAATGCTGCTATTGGTTGGGCAGCAATACAACAGGCGATTGATAGGGATTATAAAAATTTATTTTATATGAGTAAAGATTTACAGTATGTAGATACTCAAAATCAAATGACAAACAAACACAGGTTAGCTGAAAGGAAGATGGTGCCTGGATTTACAATGTCAATGAAGACACGACCTTTGGTTGTGGCAAAATTAGAAGAATTTTTTCGTGAAAAATCCGTAATAGTTCATTCACATAGATTGGTTGAAGAACTGTTTGTGTTTATTTATAATGGACAGCGAGCCGAAGCAATGGCAGGATACAATGATGATCTTGTGATGAGTTTTGCAATAGGTTTATGGATAAGAGAAACGGCATTAAGGCTTAGGTCAGAAGGAATTGAATTAATGAAAAAGACAGTAAGCAATATTGCGGTAAATGAAGCGGTTTATACTCCAAAAGACGTTTCTTATGGAAAAGAATGGGAGATGGAAGTTGGTCCAAATAAAGAACGAGAAGATTTAACTTGGTTAATTAAATAAGAGGTAGAAAATGGCAGACAAAGATTTTTACAGTAGATTAAAACGACTTTTTTCAACAAACGTAGTTGTTCGGAATATTGGAGGTCGAAGATTAAAAATCGCTGATACAGAACAAGCTCAGGCATTATCAAGGCGGTTTCTTGTAGATAGGTTTACAAAGTTATATTCAAATATACAGTCATCTTCATTGCGTGCAGAACAACAGTATAAAGCACAACAGAGACTTGGACTTTTCAAGGATTATGAGCAAATGGATCAAGATCCAATTATTGCATCTGCACTTGACATTTATGCAGACGAAAGTACTATGAAAAGTGAATATGGAAATGTTTTGGAAATTAATACTGATAATGAAAATATTTACGATATCTTACATAATCTTTTTTATGATATATTGAATATAGAATTTAATTTATGGCCTTGGGTTCGCAATATGTGTAAATATGGAGATTTCTTTTTACATTTAGATATAGCAGAAAAATATGGAATTATAAATGTATTTCCAGTTTCCGCATATGATGTAGTTCGGATTGAAGGTGAAGATATAGAAAATCCTTATTATGTGAAATTCGCGGTTGAAGCAGAAGATTATAGGTTTGGTGGAATGCAAAGAAAGCATACAGGAAATAAATCTGGTGTTCACGAAAACGAATTTGAAAGTTATGAAATTGCACACTTTAGACTTTTATCTGACGCAAATTTTATTCCGTATGGTAAATCTTCAATAGAATCTTCACGTAAGATATGGAAACAGTTAATGTTGATGGAAGATGCTATGTTAATTCATCGTATTATGAGAGCACCTGAGAAGAGAGTTTTCAAAGTTGATGTAGGTAATATTCCACCGGCTGAAGTTGACAATTACATGCAGAAAATTATAACTAAGATGAAGAAGGCCCCATTTGTTGATGATGCATCAGGTGAATATAATTTGAGATATAATATACAAAATGTAACAGAGGACTTTTTCATGCCAGTTCGTGGTGGTGATAGTGGAACTCAGGTTGATTCATTGCCAGGTTTAACTTATGATGCTATAGATGATATTGAATATCTTAGAAATAAATTGTTAGCGGCTCTTAGAATTCCAAAAGCGTTTCTTGGATATGAAGAGGAAGTCGGTTCTAAAGCTACACTTGCCGCAGAAGATGTTAGGTTTGCACGTACTATTGAAAGAATTCAGAGAATAACAATTAGTGAATTGACTAAAATAGCCATCGTACATTTATTTGCACAAGGATATAAAAACGAAGAACTTGTAGATTTTGAATTAAATTTAACAAATCCATCTACGATTTATGAGCAAGAGAAACTTGAACTTTGGAGTACTAAACAAGGTCTAGCAGCAAGTCTTATGAGTGATAAAATAGTAGATTCAGAGTGGGTTTATGAGCACGTGTTTAAATTTACAGACGAGGAAAAGGAAGAGGTAAGATTGGGTATTATTAAAGACCAGAAACGCAAATTTAGATGGGACCAAATAGAAACTGAAGGTAATGACCCAGTTCAGAGTCATCAGGCAGTTGGAACTCAAGGTTCTATGCAACAAGGCGGAGGTGAAGAACCAGGTGGAATGGCTCCAGATGAGTTAGCGTCAGAAAAGGAAAAGTTTGGAATATCTAGAACAGGACGAGAATTAGATATGGAAATGCCCGAAGATGGTTGGCCAGGAAGTGGGAGACCAAAAGAAGGCCCGAAATATGGTAAAGATGGTTCTGCAAGGGGTAGAGATCCATTAGGAGCTCATGATAAGAAGAAGGGGGGAAGTAGTTCTCCAAAATATAAAGGATATATGGGACGTGGAATAGCTTTGGCTCAATATGATGCTTTGAAGAAAAGCCTTGGTGGAAAAGTTGGAAAAACAGAGAAAAAGATTATTTTTGAGACAGCAGATGTAGAAGAAGAATATAAAAATGAAGTATCGAAAGGCACAGATGATTAATTTTAAGAAGTTTTTATATTTATAAATGAATAAGTATATTGGAGTGGATAAATGTCTAATGATATAAAGCATAAAAAGATAAGAAATACAGGACTTTTATTTGAATTATTGACGAGACAGATTACTGTTGATGTGCTCAATGATACAAAGTCACCGGTTGCAGTTAAATTATTTAAAAAGTTCTTTAAAGAAGATACAGAACTTGGAAAAGAATACCAATTATATCGTGTATTAATGGAAGAAAACTATAGTTCAGAGGCAAAAGCAAATTATCTGATTAACGAAGTATTAAAAGCACGAAAGAAACTTAATGAAAGTATATTAAGAAGGGAAAAATACAATCTTTTAAGGGAAATCAAGAAACAATTTGTTTTAGAAGACTTTTTTCGTGCCAGAATTCCTAATTTTAGAGTTCTTGCCTCCATATACAAAATATTCAAAATGGAATCTGCTAAAAGGGAATTCAACCCAAAAGAAGTAACTCAAGGTAGATATAGTGTTATAGAACATATAACTCGGAAAAAAGTTGTTCCAAAATCAATTGATAATAAATTAGTTGAACACTATCAAAAACAAGAAAAAGATTTAAGGTTGTTAAGCTATCAAATTTTAGTTGATAAGTTTAACAAAAAATATAAAACATTGAATTCTATGCAGAAGAATTTGTTGAAAGAATATATTAGCAATATCTCCAATACAAATAAATTAAATGAATTTATTAAGAATGAAGTTGCAAATGTAACAAAGATTCTTAAAAGGTTTATTCCGAAAGTTGATGATAAAGTTACTAAGATTAAATTGACTGAAGCTATAAAACAAACAGGTTCATTAACTGCGGGAAGAATTGTAAAAGACAAACAGGTTGTAGCATTGATGAGATATTATGAATTGATCAAGGAGCTACGAAATGTCTGTCGATCTTAAAAAGTTAAGAGAAATAATTAGAGAGCTAATTCGGAAAGAATTAAAAGAAGCCTCTGTTACGGCTAATATCGCTGGATACGAAACTCCTCGTGCATTTAAACCCAAAAAGAATAAAAAGAAAAATAAAATGGGGTATGATGAAGGTCATACTGATCCATTAGTAGGAACTACTTATTCAAGATCAATTGACCCCAAATTAGCTAAAGTATTATGGAAGAAAAGACTTGGAGAGGGGAAGTATCATCAATGGAGAGATGACCCTGATAGAAATCCAAGACAAAAAATTGGAAGTTCAATACGGGAAGTCAGGAATCAACTCACGGAATTAGAAAGAGTTGTAAAAATGAATGTAAAACTTAAAAATGAAATGGGAGTATCTCCACAGGATTATTGGAAAAATACTCATAAAGCTTTAAAAAGGATAAGCGAAAGATTAGTAAAGTTAGCTAATAAGATTGGTCAGTTATATTAAATTATATTTTTGTCATGGGCAAAGAATGGAAAAAAGAACGGGATTCCGTAGCGTCTCGATTATTAAAAACCAATTGGCTACAAAAAAGATGGTTGAGGGGAATTTGGAAGCTCGACAAAGTGAGAGCTATAGAAAAAATTGACAGTTGGATTAAACATCTCAAAGAAGTGAGAGATGAGATTATAAGAATGAGAAGTTAAATAAAGGAGAGGCAAAATGGCAGAACATGATTTACTATCTAAAGACAAAAGTGGAATAGAAGCTTTATTAAAAGACACATCAAAATTCAGCCAACTAAACCCAAATACACCAAATAAAGTAGGCAAATACGGATCTCCCCAGACTTTTGACGTGAAGGGATCCATTGTTACTGGAAAGGGCGGTCATATTAACCCGTGGCATGGTGGAACAGAAGCTGGTACAGCAGGAGCATTACCAAAACATCCCGCTTCACATACGGCAAAAATGCAAGAAACTATGAAAGGGAAGATAGGAGTGATGAGAACATTCCATCAGATAAATAAGTTGAAGTAAAGGAGTTAAGATGAGACAATTAATAGTAGATGTATTACCGTTTGAAATCACACCACAACAAATTGACGAGTCCATTAAAGAAAATAATGGTAAGTTAGTTGTTACTGGAGTTTTACAACGGGCAGAAGCAAAAAATCAAAATGGCAGAGTTTATCCGAAGGACGTTCTTACGCGTGAATCAAAAAAATACGCGGACACTTTCATTAGAGAGAGTAGAGCACTTGGAGAACTTGATCATCCAGATAGTTCAGTCGTGAACTTACAGAATGCTTCTCACAACATTAAGAGAATGTGGTGGAACAATAATGATTTACTTGGAACTGTTGAAGTATTAGGAACTCCTGCTGGAAACATTTTGAAAGAATTATTTAGAAGTGGAATTAAACTTGGAATTAGTTCACGTGGTTTAGGTTCAGTAGAAGATATTACTGAAGCAGGAGAAGGTGAGACACAGGAAGTCCAACCTGATTTTGAGTTAATTGCTTTTGATTTTGTATCTAATCCATCTACACAGGGAGCTTTCATGTATCCTATGAACGAGTCGGTTGATGTAGAAAGAAAACCGCATGAATGTGGGAAATGGTGTAAAGTAGAACATATAATTAATGACATTATTCGAGGAGTATAAAAATGGATGCTAAACTCAAGGAACTTTATGCGGTAGTAAAAGAACAGTCAGATGCGGCCAAAAAGGCTAAAGCTATGGGTTTAGTTTCCAAAGGATACGGAAGGTGGGCAGACCCGAAAACTGATAAAGTTGTTGCACAGACTAAAAAAGGCAAGTTAGAGCCAATTGGCGGGGATAAAGGTAAAAAGAAAGCCACAAAACAAGATGTAGATTCTGATATGTATGCTCAAGATACTTGGGATAAATTTGGTGGAGATACTGGAACGGATGCAGATTTTCAAGGTGAACCGCCCGAAGGTGCGAGAGAACCTGATGATGATTATGATCCTGAAACTGGTGAATTTACTGGAGATGACGAGTTTGCACTAAGTGGAACTGATACAGATGATCCAGCAGGTGGTAGGGGTGATGCTTGGATGCACGGTGATGAAGAACCAAGTCGCGATATGTCAGGTGATGCTGAAGAAATGGCCAACAAAAGAATGAGTGGTGAAGGAAAAGAAGCAGCAAATCAATTTTTTACAAGTTTGAATAATGGTGATTATGGTGTTACTGAAGATGATCTGACTGATTTTTCCTGGGATAATAAAGGTGGTATGACTTTTGTTTTTGGTGATAAAGAAGTTGATATCGATAAAGATGGAAATATGTCTGGTGAAGATGAGTTGAGTGGTGAAGAACCAAGTGGTGCACCAGAAGAATCAGTAATTGAAGTAAATGGAGTTAAATACGCACCAGTTGTATCTGAAGAAGATGATAAACATTCATTTGCAGAAATGTTTAAAAGAATTAGTAAGAGATAAGTATGAAAACATTAAGTTTATATAAACAATATGAAAGGATAGGGGGAAGGTAAAATTGATTAGTTTAAAGTCATTAC
>CALBXV010000448.1 GCA_937890045.1 uncultured archaeon | reverse complement strand
TTAGTGATTCCGTTTTTATACAAATGCAGGAGAGAATGGGATCTCTTAAGGAGGAAGGTAAGGATGGTCCGAAGTTGGACAAGGTTCATGCATTCACCATGGCTATGGATTTATTACATCAATCCTTAGAGGCTGATAGTAACATGAAAGATATATTGATTACTGAGGACGGAGATGTTAAGCCTTGGAATCAAGTACCAAAAAAAGAATGGAAGAAATTTCTGCAATATCATAGGGACTGGTATATAGCCAATCGAACAAGAACGGTTGATGGTGAGTTAAAGCTGCCAGCTAATGATACTATAAAAAATCACTTCTTTAAAATTGCTGAATTTTTTCACGTCCATCTTGGGTGGAAAGACAAAGATACAACCCTGCTAAAACAGCCGTTTAAGGCGATTGTGCAGGTTGTGACTACGGTTAAAGTGGCTGGAAAAAGACTTCATCCTACTGGTGTATCAAACCAAAGTAAGATATTGGCTATTGAAACCATGACCACTCGAAGAACATGGGAAAAAAACAAATCCATTAATAATGCCCGTGCTCATTTTCTAGCAATCAGGGACCTTTTAGCTTCGATGATATACACGGGCTCAGGTATAAGAGCAACTGAAAACAATCCTACCTGGGCGAGTCTTGTGTCTAATATTGCTGGTACTAAGGCTGAGATTGATATTGCAGCATCAAAGAGTGTAAGACAACAAGGTAGAGAGGCAATAATATCAAATCTTAAAGAACTTAAAGCGGCACTGAAAATGTATTATGATGCCCTGAGTCGGCTTTTATCAATAGATAATGATTTACGAAATGATGTAAAGTTGCTTGAGGGTGCTGGCGAAAAACAACCTGCAAAGAAAAACCAATTACAGGGGAAACCAGATGCAGCTCCTAATGTACTCTTTATAGACTTTACGGTTTTAAAGGATGGCAAAGCAAGGCTTATTAATGAAGCACTTAAGAGTGGGGATAGGTCATATAAGCCCGATGCTATGAAGAAAAACCTAAAGGCTAGTTATCAGAAATCTATTCTTCTGCTTTTAAGAAGAACAAATCTTACCAATGAAGAAAGGGGTGAATTAGAAAAATACCTCGAACTGTCAGAGAATTTTGTCCAACATGGATATCGCCATGTGTTTATATATGAATTATTAGCAGCAGGGTGGGACTCTAAGCAGGTTGCAGCCTTTGTTGGTCATATAGGAACTGATATAAATACGGCATATATTACCGAAGTTGTACAAGAGATGAAAGATTTTAAACAGAAAAGAGACAACTGGATGACTGATGCGGGTATCAGGCGCCAAAAATCAGTAATAATAAAGCCAGATGGAATTAAAAACCTAATTAAAAATTTTGGGTTTCTTGACTTATTGGGCACCACGAATAACGCTCATCTTATCGCTCCTTCCATAAGCTGGTTCAGGGATGAAAGAATTTTCATAGCAAAAAACAGTAAAGGAAAACTTATATATGTTTATCGTGAGAGCGGAATTGATAGTAAAGCTTACGAAGTATCAGAAGAGAAACTCTCTGAAGTAACTGCCTTGCCGTTAGAGTTTAGGATGTTGAAAGAACAATTAAGCAAGAAAAGTCCTAGTTTGATGTCCGAAAGTCAATGGAATTCTTATAAAAACAAACTCTTCGGGAAGGACCATGCTAAAACTGAGGCTAAAGCTGAACCCGAAGCTAAAGAAGTAAACCTAAACAAAACAAAGAGTAAAGTAATAAAATCTAAAGAAAAACAACGGAAGTTAATAAAAGACCTTAGTCCAAAAAGACAACTGCTGCATAAATATAAAAACGCTATAAAGAGGGCCGTTGAGCAAAACAAACTCAAAAAAACACCAAGAAATCAGAAACAACTTATTGATGATATTATTAATATCATAAATAATATGTTAGAGACTTCAGGAAGTATAAGTAAAGCTAATACGGAGAAGATGGAAGGTGCATTAAATGCCCTAGAAAATACACAGCATCGTATAACCAAAGATAACGCAAATACTTTGGATACTTTTATACAAACCACCATAGACAAAATATATTATCATATAAGAATAAAACAGGATATAGTTAATGGTCAATCATGGAATGCTGAGATATTTGAAGCTATGCGTCCAGTACTTTTAGAGATTGGCAACAAACTAGGGCTTAAAAATTACAAACTAGTAGGAAATTTTGAGGACATACCAGAACCACTTGATCTCGACACTGAATATGGAAGGCGTGTATTAAGTGAAGCAGGTATGACCCAGGAGGAGATAGAAAGTGCCAGACAAAACAGAGAAGAGTTTTACGAAGATGGAACGTACCAAGCGTTCTTTGACGAGAAGAACCCCCAAGGACGGGCGGTTATTACACTTAGGCATGGGGCAAACTTCACTACAGCAATCCACGAACTCATCCACCTCTACAGCCAGCAAGGGGGGGAAGTCAAGGGGATCACGGATCGTTTAACACGTGGAATAGCTGCTAATGAGGAATGGATGGCAAGGGAGCTGGCAGAAATATTGATTAAGATAATGAAGAAAAAAGGCTTAAGGGGTGTGATGGATGTTATTGATAAAAGGTTTAAAGAGGCTACTGGTGTGATGGATCCTAACATTGATCTAAGGTCACTTCATTCAATATTACAACAAGATTCAATATTACAACAAGAGGGTGACGTGAGAACAATTCGTGAGGGGGAAACACCTATAGAACCAGTAGTTGATAAAATACATAAGGAAGTGGGAAGCCCACTGTTTTTTTCCAAAGAAGAACAGGCCCTCGCTAATGAGTTTAGTGATATTGCTAAAGAAGATGTGGCAGAAACAAAAAGGATGCAAGAATCCGCACGTAAAATGGAGAAGGATAAAGAAAAGAAGGGGAC
>CALBXV010000447.1 GCA_937890045.1 uncultured archaeon | reverse complement strand
GGCATCACCTCCGTCACTTATTGTCATTCCTTCATAGGTTAGGTCAGGTAAAAGAGCAGGCAATACTTTTTTGATTGAATAACTCCCTTTCATTTCCTTTGTGTAATAGTGCTTTTTCTGAAATGGAATCATAAGATCAATTATATTGTCATGTATTTGTAGGAGTTTTTTGCTGTATTTTGAAAAATCCTCAGCAAGGTTTTTTATAACTCCTTTTTCAAAAGACATATTGTATGTGATAACACAGGCTTCACTTGGGATTAGCTTTGTTAGCCTTTTCGCTATTTCTTCTCTCGGATCAGTTCCTTCTTTCGCTAAATATTCATGATGTTTCAGTTTAGCATCTTTATTATCTAAGCAGTGAAGAGAGAATTGAAATGGTATTTTTCGGTATGGTCGTGTGCCGTCAAATGGTGGAATCGCTGGATTGAAAGTCTCAAAATCCAGAAAGTAAGCTGGATAACAAACAGTATTCAGAAACTCCTTAATACCTACCTTATTAAGTACATCTTTCTTTGTTGATTCTACGTCTACCTGTAATCTTTGATTTTTAGGGAGATGATAATCTTTCGGAATATCTTTAAGTTTTACAATTCCATCATAATAAAGTTCAAACCTTTTTGACCAATTCAATCTGGAAATATCAAATACTGAATATTCAGGGATATGCTTCCAGCAGTGTTCTGTAAAATCACAACCATAGGGTTTAGAACAGTATTCTCCTATATCAATATCAGGGCATTTACCTTTAAGCATTGTCTGAATTTTACGAAGCTGACTATTTACAGACTTCTGATTTTCTTTTACCTCTTCTGTATGTTCTTTAATACAGAAAAGTTCTTTAACATCTAAACTGCCCTTTCTTACATATGCACTGTTTAAATAAACCATAGATGCTTTTGAAACTGAAAGTCCGCATCTGCTCAAAACATAATATTGGACAGATAAATCATTGAGATGAACTTCTCTATGTTTATCTGCACTTTTTACTGTTGAACTCTTTACTTCGTATATCTCCCACCCCTTTCTTCCTTTATGGAGAATATCCACCATAACAAGAACATTGTTGTAGCTGAATGTTGCTTCATAGATAGTCTTCACACCTTCATCGATGAGTTGCTTTGTCTTTTGAATCTCTTCTTTAAAGGAACCCTTTACAAAGACTATTTCTTCCCCATTAGGAAATAGATTTTGTGCAAGTTGCCCCACCTCTGTTCCAGTAGCGAAGATTGCCTGTAGAGATTCATCAGGAGGAGTTCTCAAGTCAGATTTATATTTGTACAACCATAGAGACTTATGGCATTGCACGCCTCTAAGGAATTGGGATTTGGAGAGATATGCTTTCATAATAACTCTGTTTTTAAATGTAGATGTGATAAGAAATATCTCAAAACTGATCGGCGTCAATCTGCGTGGGTGGTTAGGTTCGATGAAAATCCAGACCGATCTTGTCCTGACAGAGGTTGTTTATTTCCTTGCCAAATTCTTTTATTAGTTCATTGCTATACAAGTCATATTTTCTCCAACCCAAAAAGGGTATTATAACCAAAAGAGTCCTATCGCCGTTAATAACTTTGTATTTCATACTTTTATCCATAACCATCTTCTCTTTTGGTTCTCTATGAACTCCCTCCATTCCTTCAAATGCCATAATAAAGTCTTTCGTATATGACAAGCCAGTACAAATAATTAACTTTAAAGTATCTTTATTTTTAATGACCCAGCTATTAATAGTTTTAAAACGATAGATTTGACAATAGGCACGATAAATCTCTTTAGTTGGTATCCCAGTAGCATTGTAAAAATCTTTATTCCACAAGTCATCAGAAGTATCTTTGAAGGCAAGAGGATATAGATTCATTTTAAAAACATCTGAGTCTTTATCGAAAGCTTTTCTTTGTATAGCAACTTCTTTATATTTGTCTTCATCTATACCTTCACCTAAAATTGAGGCATAGAGTTTCAAAGTTTTTTGGTCATATTGGACTTTAAACCACTCGTTTAGTTGATCTTCTGAATAATGTATAGGTTCATTCACTTTTTCTAGATTAAAATCTTCCTTTCCTCCAAATTCAATTCCGCAGAACCAAATTCGACCTCTGATATTGCCACCATCACACCCAGCAAAACTATTTGCCCAATCAGAGAACTTCTGCCCTACATGAAAATTTATTTCCCCCTGAGAATCCATTTATTACTCCCGATTTTATTTACACTTTTGTAATCTGCTTTAATTGAGTATTACATTTTTCGCTAATTCAGCCATTAGAATCAAGTTCATTTTGAATCCTCTAAAAAATCTTTAAACAATGTTTTTGCATCATCGAAACGCTCATTCTTTTTATAAATACCTAAAGGTTCAGGATTACTATTCATTACTTCTGCATCATATCCTTCTCTCTCCATCACTGCCCAGATCATTTTAGGAATCCATGTCTTCACCTTTTGGTAGTTGGGATGATTTTCAAGCTCATTTAATAATACAACTTGTAGTATTGATTTTAGTGCTATCTCTTCATTCGCAGCTTTAATAAATTTAGATGTTATATCCTTTTTATTTATATGTTCCCAAATCGTCTTCTCCAATCCATGTTCGTTCCTTTTAGCTACAGACAACATGTTACGATAGTGGACTACTTTCATAAGAATTTTTCCTTTAAAATCAGTTTGCTGTTCTAAATCATTATCTTGCTTCATCATCTGATCTTCCTACAGTTATGAGAATCAATATGATTTATTTTAAATGTTAGCCATTTCTTATCACTCCAGCAATATAGGGAACCACATACACATGCTTTAAACCTTGCGTGTGCTTCGCAAAAACTGATACTGAAGCGGGTTCGGCTACCATCTTAGATTTTTCTTTATCATAATAAAAATGATTAATACTTTGAAGCATTGATAACCTACCTTTATAAGGATTTAGAATTTCTGATACACTACCCCATACATACCAGACCCAAGGGAAAGAAAGATTTTCAGTTAAGCAATATCTGGTATTTTTATTTTCCTTTAGAGCAGAGATAGCTTGTCCTAAATCTGGGTTACACAAGTAAAATAGATTTAGAACTTGAATGTAACCTTTTGGGGGAGGTTGAATACCCGCCTCTTTATATGACTTTATTATTATATTTCGTACAGTTGGCAGTAACTTGTCACCATCAAGTTTTATAGGTTGGATGCCATTCCTGATAGCAACAGGTTTTGCTGATCCTGGATTTTTCCCTACAATAGCACCAATGCAACAGTCATTTCTCTCAATGCTATCGATAGAATTGATGTATATTCTTGTATCAAAACGAAATACATCTCTTCCTGATTCTACAAATTCAGCCCAATAATAGTGTGGCATATTTCTCCTTTTTTTGCGGCTAAGATTAGAACCTATCTATTAAATTCTTCTTTGTTTTTAAAAATCACTATTTTATTATCTTAAGTCATTGTTATTTTATAGCTCCTTCATATTTTTTCATACTTTTCAATGTCAAACTGAGGTACTTGGATAACAAACTCACCCATAACAGTGATAACTTTATTTTCTTTATAGGCATTGTTGCATATTTCGGCCAAGTCGCCCGTACAAAATACATTCATATTGCTGACACCTTCAAACTCTGCATTAGCAGTTAATGTGCCTTTCCTTGAAGATAGAAACTTTAACTTTATAATCTTTCCAGAAATAGATATCACTTCTCCATTGTTTGTTCCTTTACCTGTAACTTGATCAGGAGTTATATCTGAAGGGCCATCTACTGCCTTATGCACTGCTAACCATGGTTTAAATAGGGACAGGTTCCCTGTTAATAAATATTTTTCTCCTTTATTTAAGTTTGCTGGTAATTGTTTGCATAAATCAGTATCAATAGTAATAAACCAGTCATTTTCTTTAATGGCTACAAAATAGCTTGTTTCAGATTCGCTTATATCTGCAACGGTAAATTTTTCAATTGTACCAGCAATAGAAACCTTGCTTCCTTCCATTTAAATCTCCTTTATTTAATGCGTAGTATAATCTTTAACCACTTCGAAATATGCAGCTCCTATCCTTTTTGTGTCATCTCCATATTCTTCAATCGTATATGTTCTACCATTGTAATCAATTGATCTGTATATTTTATTTAGATCAAAAAAATCATTCTGTTCAGAGTTGCCATTAGCAGATTTTTCAGAACCGACATATTTTAAATCACGTACACATGGTCTAATCTTAAATAAATCCTTAACAAATTCAGGATATATGCGAGCATGAGAACGGCGGTGAGATAATGTCCCACTAAGGCATACTTTTTAAAAAATACGG
>CALBXV010000446.1 GCA_937890045.1 uncultured archaeon | reverse complement strand
TTACTCTAACGGACAGTGGAACTGCTGGTATGACCAAGACAGATTTAACTGGTGGTTATGCTTATGGAGTAGTAACTATTACTCAGGCTACGACTGGTACAGCTGGTAATACTACAATTACCCTAACAGACAGCGGAACTATTGGTATGTCAAAAACAGACTTTACTGGTGCAACTTTTACTGGTGGAACTTTTAAGGAAAGTGGATATGTAGCATCTCAATCTTACGATCATTCAACTACTGATATGAGAATGGATGTAACGGATATAATGAATACTTGGATTTATTCTGGTTCAGCGGGGGGACCAGGTGATGAGCCAGTTCCAAATGAAGGATTTTTAGTAAAGAGAAGTGGTAGTCTGAAAAATGCAGATACTTCTCAACCAGAGGGAAGTACAACACATTTAGGTAATTTTAGTTTTTTCTCAAGAGATACAAATACAATTTATTCACCAAAGTTAGAAGCAGTTTGGGATGATAGTTCTTGGAGTACAGGAAGTTTACAACCAATAACAGGTTCTGATTATGATGATATGGCTTTTTATGTTAAAGGCTTGAGGAGTGAATATAAGCAAGATTCTAAAACAAAGGTACGAGTGGTAGGACGGGCTAAATATCCAGAAAAAACTTATGCTACTACACCTACTCAATTGGGTGTAAAGTATTTACCAAGTGGCAGTACTTATTATTCTATAAAAGATGCACAAACAGAAGAAGTTATAATTCCATTTGGAAGCGGTTCAATAGTAAGTTGCGATTCAACAGGAAATTATTTTAATCTTTGGTTAAATGGATTACAACCAGAACGAATTTATAATGTTCAATTTAAAGCAACTGTAAGTCAGAGTACATCAAATGAGCAAGATGTAATATCTCTTCAAGATCACACTTTTAAAGTGAGTAGATAATGCCAATAACATTCGAACAAGTTAAAACTGATTCGAGGTTCAAAGAAAAACTTGATTCATTTCAAGCTAAACGTTTAAAACGCTTAGAAAGTGAATATCAAGATTTATTTTTAACTGGATCAAGAGAAGATGGTAGTACAGTATTCAGAACTAAGAATGGAACAATAATATCAGTTGATTCAGATTTAGATCTTTATGGAGTAGATTCAACTGATCAATTAGTTCCAGTAAATTTAGAAAAAACTTCCCCAGAATCAGATAAAGTTGATGATATTGTAGATAAAAATTTTAAAGAGTTAATGGGTGGAGCTGGCTTAGGATTAAGTATAGAAGAATTATTTAATGAATATGAAAGATTAAAAGGAAGTATACCAGGAGAAGGTACAATAAATTCACATAGGTATTTGGTTGAAACAAGTGTTGAATATATAGGTGGAATGGATGAATTAGCTAGAATTAAAGCAGAGTTAGAACGAGAGTTAAAAGAATTAGAATCATTGATAGCAGAAACTGCTGAAAAAGAAGCGGCGTGGACTTCTTATTTAGCGGAAATGAATAATTTTGTAGATACTACTCAACCATATTCTCGGGCAGATTGGGAGCAAAAGGGAAATCCAATAGCATCCGTTGATGCTGGTTATCAAAAATTGAGGTTTGTTAAAAATTTACCTTATAGTATAGCTCCGACTCCTAAAGTTAATGTTACTGGAGTTCTTGAATTACCATATAGAGTTTCCAAAAGAATTCAACGTAGAAAAAATGGGAAATTATCAAGTGGTTGGAAAAAAATATATTTAAAAGTAGATGCAGTAGGTGGTACTGGGTTGACATATAGATGGTTTAATCAAGGAAATGAAATTTTTCCGAAGGAAGGTACGGGGGGTTATGGACCTACGGATGAGGCAGAACTACTATATACTCCAGCTAAATATAGAAAAAATCATGCAACAAGAGTTTTTACATGCAAAATATCGGATTCTCAAACCCAAGGGGAGATTACTTCGGGTCCAATTAAAGTACAGGTTGACTAATGCCAAGTAATGAATTAACATATAATGATTTTAATATGTTGTATACTTCTACAGCACATCCGACGTCATTTGGAAATGATACTAGAGATTTTGTATTAGTAACAGTTTTAGATCAAACTGGTGAAGTAATAGAAACTACAGAAATATCTGTAGAAGAATTGAAAGTAGGAGAATTATTTAATTTTAATCCAGGAAGAATACTTAGAAAATTAGGATATATAGCTGGATCTTATAAAGTAAGATTGAATTTTCTTAGAAGAAAAGCTGGTTCGAGTGTATATGGATTCTTTGATAACGATAGAGAATTGTGGAAAGGAGCAGTTCAAAAAATTGAAGGTAAGTATTATACTGGAACAAATCCACAAGATACAAATGTTGAACCATTAACAAGGGTAAAATTAGCATATGATGTGTCAGATATAAGTCCATCCAGAAAAGAAGTTAGATTACAATTAAAAAATATAGATGTAACTGAAAAAACTTCATATGCATCTAATTTTATAAATTTTGATACTGCAGCATATGATTACATTCCAAAAAGTACAGATGATTATACTTCAGAAGGAACTGTAAAAGTAGATACTTCTGATCCTTATAAAATTAAAGCAACTTTAACAGCTGAAGATATGGGATTTTCTCCAGCTATGGTTGGTGGTAAGTTAATTA
>CALBXV010000445.1 GCA_937890045.1 uncultured archaeon | reverse complement strand
AACGGGCATATATGTTTAAATGGTTGACAGGATGGGCACATTGGTTAGGATATACACAATCCATAAGTAGATATTTAAGGTCAGTTCATGATATTTCGTATAAAGATTTTTATTGGGGACTTTTTAATTATGTAGAAAATAATAATAATACTTTTATTGGTAGTGAATATAGGAAAACTATAGAGAGTTTAGAATCTGCAATAAAGAATGCATCTTCATTAGGTAGAATAATAGAAGAAGTGGATATTGATATTAATAAAAATCAACTTATTTGGGATTATGATGAAGCTACGGCAATAAAAATACACTTGGGAAATAAAGAAACACTATATAAAGAAATTGAAGATTTTATAACTAATAATTTAAATGTTAAATTTGACAATAAGATTAAAAAGAATTTGTTTAAATATCAGTTAAATTCAGTCGTTAATCCGTTTGATGTGTATCCTATTGTGGAAACTTTTGATTATAATATTCATGAGTGTGTTGAGGGTAAAACAAATATACCAAAAAATAGTGGATATAAATTTAGATTTGAGCAACCAGAAAATAAAAATGGATATTATGGTGATACATTTCAGTTTGCCTGTGAAAAATTGTGGTGGTTGAGACATCGTGGGGAATATAAAACTAATATAATAGCGGAATCAAAATGAAGAAAAAATTATATTTAGTTGAAGTAGATTCCGTATATTCTAATTTTGAAAAAAAATTAAAATTACCATATAGTACAGGTTTAATTTGGTCGTATTGTTTACAAAATCAAGAAATAAAAAATAATTATGAGTTAGCCGATTGGATTTGCTATAGAGATGATATAGATGTAGTTTTTGATAAGATTACGAATCCGTCAATTGTTGGGTTTTCTTGTTTTACTTGGAATTGGAAATTTAATAAAATTTTGGCACAAAAAATAAAAGATAAATATCCAAGTTGTTTAATAGTTTTTGGGGGTAAAGAACCACCAAATGAACAGTGGTTATCACAAAATCCAAAATGGTTTAAGTCGTATCCGTATTTAGATATTATTGTTCATGGTGAAGGTGAATTGACATTTGAAGAAATATTACTTGAAAATTTAAAAAATAAACCAGATTATACAACTATTGAAGGATGTAGTATTATAAATAAAAATAGTTATATAACTACTTTACCACGACAAAGAATAACAGATTTAAGCAAATCACCATCACCATATTTAAGTGGAATGTTTGATGAGATTTATGAAAAATATAAAAAAGAAGGTTTTATTTTTTCAGCTGTTCTTGAAAGTGCACGAGGATGTCCATATTCTTGTACTTTTTGTGAAATAGGCGATTCATATTTTACTAAGGTAAATCAACAACCATTAGAACAGTTATTTTCAGAAATAGAATGGATTGGTTCACATGGAATAGATTATATTGATGATGCAAATTCTAATTTTGGATTATATTATGATAGAGATATGGAAATAGCAAAATTTTTAGTTCAATGTAATGAAAAGTATGGTAATCCACAAACTTACCGTGTTGATTGGGCAAAGAGTAAGGCAGAAAAATTATTTAATATAGCAAAAGTTCTTCATAGTGTAGGATTACATAGGGGTATGACTCTGGCTTTACAATCAATGAATGAACCAACTTTAAAATCTATAAAAAGAAAAAATCTTGTTGATGATAGTGATATGAAACGAATTACTAAATTATATGAGGACGCAGGAATATCTACATATGTAGAAATAATACTTGGTTTGCCAGATGAAACATTGGAAAGTTTTAAACAAGGATTATGTAAAATATTAGAATTGGGAGAACATAATTATGCAGGTATGTATGTTTTAGCTGCACTTAGAAATACACCCTTTGGTGATAAGAATTATATTAAAAAACACGGAATAAAAACAAAGAGAATTTTAGCTCCAATAGCAAGATGGGTAGAACCACCAGATAAGATTTATGAAGAAGTAGATTTAGTTATCGAACATAATAAACTAACCACACCCGAATGGGTTGAAATGTATTTATTCTCATGGTTAGTTTCTGCATGTCATCATATGGGATTTACACAATATATTTCAAGATTTTTAAGAGAACATTGTGAAATTGAATATGTAGAATTTTATAAAAAATTATTTAATTATGCATTTGATAATCCGAAGTCGATTATAGGACAAGAATTGATAGAAACTAAAAATCATATTACTAAAATAATTACAGAACCAAAACCTAAAACACTTTGGGGTAGAAAGATAGGGGAGTTTAGTAATTTTCAAGGAGAAAAGGAAGAAGTATCGGCATTAGTATTTATAAAAAATAAAAATAAATTTTATAAAGAATTTAGTTTGTTTTTAAAAAGTAATTTTGATATTGATATACAAGTATTAAATTCTTTGATTAATTTTCAAAAAATTAATATGGTAGATCCTACTAATTATTATCCAATGCAGACGAATACATTGTATAATTTTACAGAAGTTATACACAATAATAAAAAACTTAAATTGGGTGATTATAAATTTGAATTAAATGCAAATAATTATGGTGGTGATTATCATCAATATGGTAAAGAGTTATGGTATATAAGAAAGAGTGGGGCAGGTAAAGTGAATTTAACAAGTTGTGCAAAATAATAAAATAAAAAATATAAAACCGTTTTGGAATAAGGAATTAAATTATCAATATAAATTTTCACTTAAAGATGGTATCCGTGAGTTATATGAAGAAATTCAACGAGGAATGATATAATGAAAGTAGAATACTATTACGAGAGAACACAAAGGGCATTAGATGAAAATAAAATGATTGCTCCTATTAGTGTGGAAATTGATTTGACCAATACATGCCATCAAAAATGTTATTATTGTAATGTAAAACAATTTAGAGCTGAAAATCCTGATATGGGAACTACCGATGATTATTTGAAGTTGATATCTTCATTACCAAAGGAAACAAAAGATATTACTTTTGCTGGTGGTGGAGAACCACTTGATAATCATGATGCAAATATTATAATGAATCACGCATTAAAAGAAGGTTTTAAAATAGGAATTATTACAAATGGTGCAAGATTACGACATTTGAAATTTAGTAAAGAATATCATCCTACTTGGATAGGAATTGATTTTGATGCCGGTAATGCTGATTTATATTTTAAAATTAGAAAGGCAAGTTTTCCAAAAACAATATCAAGTGTAAAAGAAGTTATAGACGATCTGCAAAAGTTTGGTACTAAATTGACATTTAAATATTTGATAAATCATTATAATAATTCTATTGAACAAATAAAAGAGGCCATTTGGATAGCACAAGAAATTGGATTTGATGAGTTTTATGTTAGAGTTGCACATTTTAAAGATAATACCGAACAAGTTATTCCTCCCGATGGTGAGAAGTCATGGTGGAAATTAGAACACCAAATTAGAGAAGAATGTAATTCTCTTGGTATAGATTACATAGGAGCATTTGCAAAACAAGAAGATTATGTTCAAGATAGGGGCACAGGAACCGTTCCAGTTAAACAATGTTTTGCCCCATTGTTTGATCCTATTTTCGCTGCAAATGGAGAAATTTATTGGTGTACGGAAAGACGTGGTGATAAAGAATATGTAATAGGAAATTGGTTAAAAGATGGAATTTCATCATTGTATGAAGAAAATCTTGTTCCAAAAATGAAAGATTTTATTAAACATTGGAAATGTGCATTATCTTGTAGATATTTTAATTATAATAATTTTACATCAAAAATTGATAAAGGATTGAAGGATAAAAATTCTGGTCACGATGTTGGATTTTTTTAGGAGATAAAATGAAGAAAGCATTAGTATGTGGGGCAGGTGGTTTTATTGGTTCACATTTGGTTAAAAGATTAAAAAAAGAAGGTTATTTTGTTCGTGGAGTCGATTTAAAATATCCTGAATTTAGTAAAACGGAAGCGGATGAGTTTATTAAAGGTGATTTGAGAAACTTGTCTATTGTTGATGTTTGTGTAAGTGGGGTTGATGAAGTATATCAGCTAGCAGCAGATATGGGCGGAGCTGATTTCATCTTTACAGGTGAAAATGATTCAGATATAATGCACAATTCTGCAATGATAAATCTTAATATAGTAGATTCTATGAAAAGATACGGAGTGAAGAAAGTATTCTATTCATCATCTGCGTGTATGTATCCAGAAACACACCAGTTAGAAATTGATGTTCCCGCATTAAGAGAAGATATGGCGTATCCTGGAAATCCAGATTCGGAATATGGTTGGGAGAAATTATTTAGTGAGAGGTTATATTTAGCATATGCGAAGAATTATGATTTTGATGTAAGAATAGCAAGATTTCATAATATATTTGGACCAGAAGGAACATATGACGGTGGGCGTGAAAAAGCACCAGCGGCATTATGTAGGAAGGTAATTGAATCAAATGGAAAAATAGAAGTTTATGGTGATGGACAACAAACTCGTTCATTTCTTTATATTGATGAATGTATTGAAGGAATTAGATTATTGATGGAATCAGATTGTATAGAACCATTAAATCTTGGTTCCGATGAAATTATTTCTATCAATGATTTTGCCCAAATGATTATTGATATTTCTGGGAAAGAAGTTGTTATAGATAATATAGATGTACCACAACTTGGAGTTCGAGGCAGAAATTCAGATAATACCTTGATAAATTTTGAACTTTCTTGGAGTCCAATACAACCATTAAAAGTTGGTATTGAAAAAACTTACAAGTGGATATTGAGTAGATATGAATGATTATAAAATATGGCCAATAGGTAAGATACCAAAAGAATTTCAACGACCAGAACTTGATCAGGTAAGAGAGTATGGTTATGATTGGAAGGATCCGTGGGATGTAGTTGAAATGTTTGAACAAGAAGTTGCTGAATTTGCAGGATGTAAATATGGGATAGCAATAGATAATTCTACTAATGGAATATTTCTTTGTTTAAAATATTTATGGAAAGAATATTATGGTATGAGGCTGTTTCCAGAAGAAATTACTATTCCGTCAAGAACTTATTGTTCTGTTCCAATGACCATTATGAATGCAGGGTATAGGGTTAAGTTTGAGGATGTAGAATGGAGTGGTGTTTATCAATTAAAACCAGTTAGTATTTATGATGGAGCAACAAGATGGACAGAAGGAATGTACGAGGCGGGAGATGGTTATCAAATAGTTTCATTTCAGTTAAAGAAAAGAATACCCATAGGTAAAGGTGGAATGATATTGACTAATGATAAAGATGCTGTAGAGTGGTTTAAAATGATGAGATATGAAGGTAGACATAATGAGGTTCCATATACTGAAGATGAGTTTGGATTAATTGGTTATAATATGTATATGACTCCTGAAGATGCCGCCAGAGGGTTGATTTTAATGAAACATACACCAAAAGAAAATGAAGATTCTGGTGGATCTCATAATTGTATTGATTTATCAATACAGAATATATTTAAAAATAAAGTAAAATAGTTATTATATATATTTATACATAGAGTACTTATCATTAAAATTGGAGTGATTAATATGAAATCTGGTGTAAAGGCGCAATTAGATAAATTTCGTACATATAAGAAGGAGTCTGAGTCAGAATTTGACCACCCGTATAAAAATCCATATACTATAAAACAATATAAAAAATTGGGTGAAAATATTATAGCTATAGCATATGAGCATAAAAGTAATAGTATTTTTAATGTTATGGAAAAGATAGATGATAAATGGAAATCATTATATAAAGAGGAAGTTCCTATGAAAATAACTAAATCACAATTAAAAGAAATAATTAAAGAAGAAATTAAGTCAGTATTAACTGAAGGAACACGTTGGTTGGTGGGTATTGAAGCACCGAGTGGTAAAATAGCATCAGTATATGGACATTGGGATGGTTATCCAGAGCATGTAGGTAAGCTGTTGAAAAAATATTATAGTAATCCAGGTAAAGTTAAAAAATTAATGAAACTTGGAAAACAAGGTATATCTTCATTAGATAAAAGTATGAAAGGTGGAAAAGACCATTCATTTAAAGATCCACAATCAGGTGAAACTGTATTTTATGGCCGTGATAGAGGTGAAAAAGGTAATTTTTCAAATACTTGGAAAAATAGAGATGTGGTAAAATTTAATAGTGGTGAAGAATACGGGTATATTTGGTCTGTAAAAGATAAAAAATGGTATTATAAATCACGATATAGTAATCCAAAAGATTGGACAGAATTGAAGTGATAAGTTTAAAGTCGTTACTTAGAAATTTGAAGGAAGCTCAGATAACTATACCAAAGAAAGGCGTAGAGACTCCTTTGGATGCTAAAGTTCAAATACCTGGATATGGTGTAATGACTAGAAAACAATTACAAAATAATATTAAAAGGTTTGCATCGGAAATATCCAAGTATGCTCGTAAGGGGGATGCGGAAAAAGCTTATTCTGTATTATATAAAAGTAGTGTCTTGAAGGGATTTTTAGAAACAGAAATTAAACATGGTGGAAAGTAAAAAGGAAAGCAAAATGATTAAGTTAAAAGATTTAATTAAAGAAGGTGGAATGGGTATATTATCTAAAGATCAAGCAGATATATTGCAGGGATTAGTAATGAAACATAAAAATAAAAATGCTGCTGCAATATTAAGACTTGTAATTAAGAGTGGACATTTTAAAGGTGTAGATAAAAAAGAAATGTTGGGATATATTGAAGGTGCTAAAGATTTTGCTAAATATATGAAAATGTAAGGAGTAATGATATGCAACAAACTATAAAAGGCAATATGGCGTTTATTAAAAGAACAGTATTGCCAATGACTAAAAAGGCTGGTATTAAAAAGGTAAAGATTAAGACATTAACTCCTCAACTTCCAGACGATAAGCCAGGAATGGAACTAACCTTTGATACAGATAAAGAAAAAAATGCTAAATTGTTGGCTTTATTAAAGAGCAAGATAGGTAAAAAGGGCACTGTGAAACGGAAAAAAATGAATTTAACAATTTCCAAAGAACAAATAAAAGAAATTATTAGAGAAGAAATTCAAACACTTACTGAATATAAAAAAGAATTTACGAATAAGTTTGGTGAGTTCAAAATAGGTAAAAAAGGGAAGTGGTTTGTACTTTATAAAAATGGAACAGATGTTGGACACCACCCAACTGGCAAAAGTGCCGAATGGGCTGCAAATAACTGGGACAAATTTTAGGAGAGTTTTAATGAAACTAACTAAAACACAATTACGTGAAATGATTAAACAGGAATTAAATGAAATATCTGATGATAAAAATCCAGAATATATGTTTAATACGATGGATACATCTTTAGTAGTTGGGATAGCAAACAAAAAAATAGATGCAGTTAAATATGCAAAGAAACAATTAGCTGGTAGAGGATTTGATAAAAGAGGAAAATGGGTTGGGTTTGAGAAAGCTAAAAAGATACATAGAGTTTGATTGAAGAGAATAAATAATAATGAAAATAACTAAATCACAATTACGAGAAATTATTAGAGAAGCCTATGAAGATGGGTTTTTTGAGGAAATAACAGAAGATATTATAAACGATGATCGTGAAATGACATATTTGATGAGAGCATTTCTTTCAGAGTTAAAGAGAAAACGAGTTATTAGAGGTAAGAAAGCTAGATATAAGGTAATTTGTCCTAGAGGGAAAAAATATATAGCTGCTAAAAAAACTTGTGTAAGAGTAGGTGGTGCTGAAAAGTTTAGAAAGAAAAGAGGAGCAAAAAAAGCGGCAATTAAAAGAAAACGTAAAATGGGAAAAATTTTGAAGAAACGTAGAAAATCTATGAAAATTAGAAAAGCTAGAGGATTATAATAATGCCTGCAAAATCTAAAGCACAACAAAGATTTATGGGAATGGTTCACGCTTATAAAAAGGGTGAACTTAAAGGTTCAGAGGTATCTAAAGCTATAAAGAAAGCCGCTAAGGGAATGAAAAATAAAACCGCGAAAGATTACGCTTCTACAAAACATACGGATAAACCAGAACGAGTTAAATCTGAAGCTAAAAGTACTATTACTTTTTCTAAAAAAGAAGGAAAAGTAAAGTGATTAAACTGAGAGAAACTTATGAGAGAATCTTTGGTCCTTTGATTGTAGAAGGTAATAAAGATTATTATTTTCATAGTAAAAAAACTAAAAATGTAGCAGTAATGGTTAGAGATGCTGGAAGTGAGTTTGTTGTTATGCCAAAAGCAAAAGAGGCACTAAAAATGAAAGCTAACTTTAAAAAACTTGGAGTTGATGCTCATGGAACACAAACGTTTAGTAAAAAAGAAGGACAGTTAATACTAAAAACATTAAGAAAAGACAAAGCTTTTTATGAGGATAATTCATAATGATTAAATTAAAAAAATTAATAAAAGAACACTCTTGGGATAGAAAATTCGGTGAACCATTACCTACACTTAAAGATGTTACTGAAAAACATCAAAGAGAAGATGAAATAGTAGTTGAAGGTCCAGACGATAAAAGATTTGCAAGAAGAGCGTTGGTTGGTGTGGTAAAAGCTGAAGCACAGATGAGAAAAGCTATGCAAGAAATTGAACAAGCATTTTTAAGAGACCCAAGACCTGAAAATATGAAATTATCAAAAGATATAAAGAAATCTTATAAAGATAATGTAACAAAATTTATGAGAGATTCAGTACAAATGATTAAGAAGATGAAATAAAATGCCAGCCACATCTAAAGCTCAACAAAAATTTATGGGAATGGTTCACGGACTACAAAAAGGAACGGTGAAACCGTCTGGTGCATCAGCTAAAGTTAAAAAGGTTGCCGATTCTATGAGTGATAAAGATGCTGAAGATTTTGCTTCCACAAAACATAAAAAATTACCTAATAAGGTAAAAAAGGAAATTATTGCAAAACTTCGTGAGTTAGTTCGTATAGAGTTAGAAGGAACTTGTGGTTACGCTCCTGATGGGAAACTAGATGTACATAATACTGATAAATTAACACCCGCGGGTCCTCATTTATTGAAAAAGAAAAAGAAAAATGAATCTGTAAATGAAGGATTTACTAAATATCATATAAGATTAACTAAAACTCC